>JBDLIF010000229.1:0-4872 GCA_039714955.1 Pseudomonadota bacterium
ACTAAATCGCCTGGAGCGATTTGAACAGCTTGAGCTGGCCCGTAGGGTGGAGGGCAGGATGCCCGGAGTAATAGTTATTCTATTCCAAGGAGTTGCAACAAAGATGCCCCACATGGATGTGGGAAATGCCGGTTCCGTCTGGAACATGAACCGGCCATGTGCCGCCAAAAACGTGCAATCTACCTCGTAGTATGGTTCACCCAGCAGATGAGTCGGTTTATCGAACAAAATACACATGAATTCAACTCGTTAAAAGTAGAATGGAACGGTCAACTGCAGAATCTAGGTTTATCAATCGAAGTCCGGGATCGTGAAATGCTTCATATCGATGGCTTTCAGAACCTGTAGCATGAAGGCTGCTTTAAAGGCCCCCCGATTTATCTTGGTGGACAGGGACGACGGCGTCTCTTCGACACCCAGTCGCTGTAACCGTTTCGCCAGTTCGGGGTAATTCACCCCCTTGAGTGACAGGGAGGACTTGATCATCCGCATCGCCATCTCCTCCCATGCCTTGTCTGACTCACCCATTTAAAGAACCCTATAGACCTTGCGTAACTAATGTTTTTCACCATCATCGGTACGATGAAATTACACAGTATTCAGCATAACGAAAAATTATTCATGATAGATTAGATTATAAAAAAACAAATAACAATTAAAAACATCGAATACGTATGTATAATCACGAATATAGAATAATTAGTTTGATTACGAATAATAACCAACTATAATGACGCTCGTTTGACGCTATAAGGACGACGGAAGAAGACATGGGTCGACTCACGAGTGAAAGGCGCCTGGACTTGGCGGTGCTGACCATCCTCGCCATCGGCGCAGGTTGCGGCTTGGTCTATGAATACCTGTTATCCCATTATGCGGGACGTGTTCTGGGTGCGATGGAAGTCGCCATCTTTGGCATCATCACCGTGATGATGGTGTTCATGGGAATAGGCTCCTTTCTGGCGCGTAACGTCAAAAACCCCTATGCCGGGTTCGCCTGGCTGGAAATCATCCTGGCCCTGCTGGGTAGTACGAGTGTCCTGCTGATCGGTAGCCTGTTCGCCCTGTCCGAGCTGTTCCCAAAGATCCTCATGGACACCTTCGGTCTCACCGCGGACCTTGCGCCCTCCGGTGGCCTTATTGCAACCATGGAGGGGATTGCCCGGTTCTCGCCCTACTTGATCGGTGCGGTGCTTGGCACCTTGATCGGTATGGAGATCCCGCTCATAAGTGAGATCCGGTCTGATATCCATAAAGGTGGCCTAAAGAACAACGCAGGATCTGTCTACGGCATCGACTACATCGGTGCGGGCGTCGGCGCGACCCTGTGGCTTCTCTTTATGCTGGCGATGGACGTTTCCCTCGCGGGTGCGTTGACCGCCTCGGCGAACCTCACCGTCGGCATCCTGTTCTTTCTTCTCTTCAGGAAAAAGATCCGCTGGCCAGCCCCCCTGCTGGCCGCCCATGTGCTCACTGCCATTGTGGTGATTCAGGTCTATGACAAGGGTAGAGATTGGTCGGACACCATGGAAGACCTCCTGTATCGGGATGAAGTGGCTTACCGGCTCAATACCAAGCATCAGAGACTGGTGGTTACCGAACGGATCATGGATCCGGCGAAACCTAAGGTGCTGACCTTCTATATTAACGGGCGCACCCAATTCGCCAGCAGCGACGAACACATCTACCACGCCATGCTCACTTATACGGCGCTGGCTGCTTCCGCCCGCCACAAAAAAATTCTGGTAGTTGGCGGTGGCGACGGGTTGGCCGTGCGGGATATTCTGCGCTGGAACCCCGAGAAGGTGATGCTGCTGGATCTTGATGAAGACTTGGTACGCCTGTTCCGGGAGCCCATGACCGAACCGGTAGACAATAGCCGCCTGCTCGCCGCCAACGGAGGCTCCTTCAGTGATCCCCGGGTCGAATTTCGCTTCGGCGATGCCTTCCTGAGCGTGGATGAACTGCTGCGTGACGAGGCCCTGTTTGATGCCATCATCGTCGACCTGCCCGATCCCTCGCACCCGGATTTGAATAAGCTCTACAGCACCCGTTTCTATGCCAAGTTGTACGGCCTGCTGGCCGGTGATGGGGCCATGGTGGTGCAGTCCACCTCGCCCTATCATGCCAAGAAAACCTTTATCAGCATCGGCAAGACCGTCCAGCATGCCGGGTTCGCCCATGTGGATCAGTACCACGCCAACGTGCCTAGCTTCGGTGAATGGGGCTGGACCATCGCCACCAAGAACGGCAAGTCCGCGCGCGCAAGACTTGCCGAACTGGAGAACCTGCCGGTGGACGACGGCTGGACCACCAAGGGCCTGTTGCTGGCTGCGTTCGAATTCGAGAAGGGCTTTTATGATGACTGGGAAAGCATCGATGTCAATCGACTGGGAACGATGGTGGCCTACCGCTATCACTACAACGATTGGCAACGCGAGATGGGTATTTATCAATTGACGAAGGAGAAAAATCAGTGACAGACAAACTGAACGAAGTCGTCGCGGCGCTGAATGCCGCCACGACCAAAGAAGGTCTGGCGATCCGCGCCGAAGTCGTCGACGCCGGTGAAGGGATCATCAAGGTCGAGGTCGAGGAGAGGGAAGAGTTTCCCATCATGCTCGACATCGATGAGGAGCAGATGACGGCGATTGTCAATCTATGGAGCCAGAACGAGGTCAAGGAAGGTGCCGAGGCCGAGATGATGAGCGTCATGCTGAGTATGAACGTGGCGTTGCCGCTGTCTGCCTTCGCCAAGACCGAAGGTACTTACCAGTTGTTCGGGGCCATGTCGGCGAACACAGTCACGGAAAACATCGTCGAAGAGATCAACGTACTGAGCGACAATACCCTAGAGGTGGTCGACGCCCTCGGTGACTACCTCAATCACTAATTATCCCGAAATTTTCAGGAGTTAATACCATGAGTTGGTTAAAAGAACTGTTTGATTCCGCGCGTGGCCGCGTCAACGAGGCCGGCGAGGCCCTGGCCGATTCACAGGCCATTCCCGCACTGGAACAGAAGATCCGGGACGCCAAGAACGATCTGGCCAAATCCAAGAGCGCGCTGACCGAGGTTATGGCTCAGGAGCGGATGGTGAAGAAAAAGGTTGCCGACCTGGAGGCCAGTCTGGGTGAGCATGAAGGTTACGCAGTCCAGGCTAGTGAGAAGGGCGATGAGGGCTTGCTGGGCGAGATCGTCGACAAGATCGCCGAGATCGAGGACGAGCGGGCCGCCCAACGTGAAATCCACACCCAGATGGCCGCCAGCGTCGGACGCCTCAAGGCAACCGTGCTCGAGACCGAGCGGGGTATCAAGGCCATGGAGCGTGAAGTGAAAAGTATCAAGGCCACCGAATATGCCCAGAGGGCAGCCGAGGCCACCGCCGCAAAATATTCCGGCTCCTCGGCCTCCATGGCTACCGCCGCCGAGCGGATGAAACGCATCAAAGAGCGTCAGGAAGAGCGTCGTCACCGCATGGACGCGGCCCGGGAACTGGCCGAGGCTGGGAGCGGCGATGAGCTCAAGGCTAAGATGGCCGCGGCGGGGATCGGCGTTAAAAAGCCCTCCCGGGACGCCATCATGGAGCGCATTAAGGCACGCCAGAGCGCTACCTAGAGCGTGGGCTTCTTCAAAAAATTTGGTTGGAATAAGAGCGGGGAAGAGAGCCCCCGTTCCCTGGAACATCCACGCGACCTGGAGCCGGGGGACATAGTCAAGTTCGCCTTCTCCGACCAGGGTGAGATCAGTGGCGCCTCGTTTTCCCTGGACCGGGTCCGTACCCTGGACCTTGGGGGGGATGAGAAAAAACTCACCTACTTCATGCTTTCCGACGCGGAAAACCGGGTGCGACTCCGAGTGGTCGATGACGACACCCTGGAGGTGGCCTTGGAAGTGTTGCCGGACGACCTGTTCTCAGCGGTCAGGAAGGATGATGTCGCCATGGCCGTCGACCCGGACAGCGGGAGTCACAACGTCATCAATGCCCGTAAGGCGGACAAGATCCCGCTGGATATGAGGCCCTGGGTAGGTAAGGTCTACCGCCAGGAAGGTTATGTAAAGGCGTATCGTTACGAGGGCGACTATCGCAAGCGGGCGCTGCCGACCACCATGGAAGAGGGCGAGCAAGGCTGCGATTACGCCTACTTCGTCTCCGACGATCGGCAACGGGCGCTGGAGATAAGGATCTTCGAAGGCGGTCGCACCGAGGTGCACCTATGTGTGTTTCTGCCCTTGAGAAAGATTGAGGAACTGTGGCCGGGAAACGCAGAGGGTAGCGCGTGATCAACTTGCTGCGCATCCTGATGCGCCGCCAGCATTTTCGTTCGCTGGCGTTCACCGGGTACGAGATGCGGCGACAGCTGCTGATCTCCTCCTGTTTTCTGGTCACGCTCTTCGTTCTCCACACCATCGCCATGATGAGTTTCGAATCGCTGAGTCCCAGCGATGCCATGTGGCTCACCCTGACGACCGCCACCACTGTGGGCTACGGAGACATCTCCGCGACGACCGCGGGAGGACGCATCTCGACGGTGGTGCTGCTCTACTTCGGTGGCATCTTCATCCTGGCAAAGACGGCGGGGGAATACTTCGACTACCGCGCGAACTCCCGATTACGCAAGAAATGCGGCAACTGGAAATGGAATATGAATGGGCACACCTTGATCGTCAACACACCCAGCGAAGATGGAGAGCGCTTCTTCCTGCGGGCCATCGAACAACTGCGGACCAGTGAAGAGTACCGGGAAAAACTGGTGCTGATTCTTACCCGCCGCTTCCCTGGCGGCTTGCCGGAAACTCTTTCCCGGATGAGCGGACTGACCCATCACAACGGCGATGCCAGTGATCCCGGCCAACTGCGCGCAGTGGATG
>JBDLIF010000230.1:0-4866 GCA_039714955.1 Pseudomonadota bacterium
CTGAAGCAAGTACGTCTGCTGCTCCCCTCCCCCCTTGACGATCACTGCAGCAGTGCTGTCCTACAGAATGGGAGGTTGGTTCTGCTGGCGGATTCCCCGGTATGGGCCAGTCGCCTGCGCTATTTAAGCCATAACCTGCAACGGCAGTTAAGCCAGAAAGGCTTTAGCATCAGACGCATCCAGAGCAGAGTCAGCATTCCGGAAGATCTGGTTAAGCACCAGGAAAGAATCAGGCCGATAACACCACTCTCTCAGGCCAACTCGGATCTGTTGCGATCAGTTGCCGAGAGCATGGAGAATCAGGAGCTTAGGAACGCCCTGTTACGCCTTAGCCGACACAAGGCCAGATGAGTAGTGTTCCGACTCAAGTTTCGGAGTTCAGTTACTCCAATGAGATATCAAGCGGAGAGGGAGATAGCATTTTGAGAGCGTCTGCGGTCATGGAAGACCGCGGTCGAGCGTACAGGGATTGTATTAACAGCGTGTCTCAAAACGCTATCTCCCTCTCCGCTCCCCGTTTGAACTCGAAACTTGAGTTCTGAGCGGACTCAAATCAGGAAGCGGTCAGATGGGCCGGCGTCATGTAGGAGATAGGCGCCTTGTCCTGCTCAGTGAAGGTCACCTCTTCCCAGGCATCCTCCTGCTGAATCAAGGTCCTCAGTAAGCGATTATTCAGGGCGTGTCCCGACTTGTAGCCGACAAATGCCCCGATCAGGCTGTGGCCTAGCAGATAGAGATCACCAATAGCATCAAGGATTTTATGCTTTACGAACTCGTCTTCGTAACGCAGGCCATCTTCATTCAAAACGCGGTAATCATCCACAACAATGGCATTATCCATGCTGCCGCCCAGTGCAAGATCACGCTGGCGCAGCATCTCGATATCGCGCAAAAAACCAAAGGTCCTGGCCCGGCTCACCTCTCTGACAAATGAGGTGGAGGAGAAGTCGACACTGGCAAACTGGGCCCGTTTATTAAAAGCTGGATGATCAAAATCGATGGCAAAGGTTACCTTGAAGCCATCAAAGGGCTCAAAGCTGGCGCGCTTATCACCCTCTTCAACCTCAATCTTGCGTTTGATCCGGATAAATCGTTTGGCCTGGTTCTGCTCTTCCACACCCGCCGATTGCAGCAGAAACACAAAAGGCCCGGCACTGCCATCCATGATCGGCACTTCAGGGGCACTCACATCCACATAGGCGTTATCTATGCCCAGCCCGGCAAAGGCCGACAGGAGATGTTCCACGGTGGAGACCCGCACACCATGCTGTACCAGCGTGCTTGAGAGCCGGGTATCTCCCACATTCTCCGCACAGGCACGAATCTCGACGGGTGGGTTTAGGTCTACCCGCCGGAAAACTATGCCCGTATCCGGTGCAGCCGGTCGCAGAGTAAGATAGACCTTCTCTCCCGTATGCAACCCAACGCCGGTCGCGCGAATCACATTTTTCAAGGTACGTTGCCAAATCATCCCCTTGCCTGACTCCCGAAGCTAAGTCTAGATCTCCCCAAAAACAAGCCGCGCATGCTACCACAGAGATATTTATGCGGCCATTCAGCAGGCCACATCTACCTGTAGTCTATACCACTCCAAGTTAACACGCCTAGCCTTTGATGAACCGCAGGATTTGTACCAACATCTATAAACCAATGAGGCCTACCCGTAAATATTCACCATCGACCGGCAATATCAGTCTGCCTGACGACGCAGAAACGCGGGTATATCCAGATAGTCCAGGTTACTGTCCGACACCTTATCCACTGCTGAGTTTCCAATTGCACCATTCCGGAGCACAGTGGGACGATCAAGGTTACGATAATCCTCTGGCGCGGGTTCAACAATATCGGAATTCACCAACTGCACCGGCGGTACCTCACAACGGCTGGGTTTTGCTATCTCCGCAACAGCAGCCTCACCCAGACCCGTGGCCACTACGGTTACCCGCATCTCATCCTGCATATCCGGATCGATGACGGTACCTACAACCACCGTAGCGTCATCATCGGCAAACTCACGTACGGTATTACCCACCTCGTCAAACTCCCCAATGGCCAGACTCAGGCCCGCGGTGATATTCACCAGGATGCCTTTGGCACCGGCCAGATTGATATCCTCCAGCAAGGGGCTACGGATCGCCTTTTCCGCCGCCTCCCTGGCCCGGTTTTCGCCGGATGCCTCTCCGGTACCCATCATCGCCGCCCCCATCTCTGACATCACGGTCTTTACATCCGCAAAGTCCACATTGATCAGGCCGGGGCGGGTGATCAGCTCGGCAATCCCTTGCACCGCATGCAGCAGCACATCATTGGCCGCCTTGAAGGCGTTGAGCAGGCTCATCTCCTTGCCCAGCACCGCCAGCAGTTTTTGGTTGGGGATGGTGATCAGGGAGTCCACCTGGCGACCCAGCTCCTCCATGCCCTGCTCAGCAATCTTCATCCGCCTGCCACCCTCGAAGCCAAACGGCTTGGTGACCACCGCCACGGCCAGGATACCCAGCTCCCGGGCCACCTCAGCCACCACTGGCGCCGCGCCGGTACCGGTACCCCCCCCCATACCGGCCGTGATGAACACCATGTCGGCACCCTCAAGCACCTCATGGATGCGCTCCCGGTCCTCCATGGCCGACTGTTTACCCACCCCAGGGTCGGCGCCCGCGCCCAATCCCTTGGTGATGCCGGAGCCCAGCTGCAGCAGGGTCCGCACCTGACTATTTCGCAGGGCCTGCGCATCCGTGTTTGCACAGATGAAATCGACCCCCTCGATATCCCCGGTTAACATATGGTTCACGGCGTTGCCACCGCCCCCGCCTACGCCAATCACCTTGATCACCGCATTCTGACTATGAGTATCCATCAGTTCGAACATTGTCATTCTCCTCGCCTGTCGCGCCAAACAGTCTGTTAATGATTCGGGAAGTTCCGGTCACGCCAGAGCTCCCGTTAAAAGTTACCTTGAAACCAGCTTTTCATCCGTTCCCAGATCGCCTTCAAGCCGCTCTCCCCGGCCAGCTCCGTGCCACCTTGAGCCCGGTTTTTCTGGCCAAACAGCAGGAGTCCCACCCCGGTGGAGTAGATTGGGTTGCGTACCACATCCACCAGTCCGCTGACATATTGCGGAACCCCCAACCGAACCGGCATGTGGAAGACCTCTTCCGCCAGATCGATCACTCCTTCCATCTTGGAACTGCCACCGGTCAGCACCACACCGCCGGCGATTACATCCTCGAAGCCGCTGCGCCGCAGCTCCGCTTGAATCAGTGTCATCAACTCCTCATAGCGCGGCTCGACCACTTCCGCCAGCGTCTGCCTTGACAGTCTGCGAGGCGGCCGGTCACCGATACTGGGCACCTCGATGGTCTCATCGCTGTTGGCCAGTTGAGTCAGCGCGCAGGCATACTTGATCTTGATCTCTTCCGCATACTGGGTTGGGGTACGCAGTGCCACCGCAATGTCGTTGGTTACCTGATCTCCGGCGATGGGAATCACCGCGGTATGGCGGATCGCGCCACCGGTAAACACCGCGATATCGGTGGTGCCGCCGCCGATATCCACCAGACAGACACCCAGCTCCTTTTCATCCTCGCTCAGCACCGAAAAACTGGAGGCCAGCTGCTCCAGGATCAGGTCATCTACCTCCAGACCACAGCGGCGTACACATTTGACGATATTCTGCGCCGCGCTGACGGCGCCGGTCACCATGTGCACCCGGGCTTCAAGCCGTACCCCGGACATGCCGATGGGGTCCCGGATACCCTCCTGCTCATCGATGATGAACTCCTGGGGCAGGATATGCAGAATCTTCTGATCCGCTGGGATCGCCACCGCCCTGGCCGCATCGATCACCCGTTCCACATCCCCCTGGGTTACCTCCTTGTCACGGATCGCCACGATACCGTGAGAGTTGAGGCTGCGGATGTGGCTGCCGGCGATGCCGGCGAACACCGAGTGGATCTCGCAACCGGCCATCAGCTCCGCCTCCTCCACCGCCCGCTGGATCGACTGCACGGTGGACTCGATATTCACCACCACCCCTTTCTTCAAGCCTCGTGAAGGGTGGGAGCCGATACCGATAATCTCGATCCCGCCGTCCACCTTTATCTCACCGACGATCGCCACCACCTTGGAGGTGCCGATATCCAGTCCGATGATCAGGTTCTTCTCAATTTTCTTGGTCATTCAGATTCCCGCGAGCCTGCTCGCCATTCCCGTTCCATCCGGGATATCCCTGTTTGATTGCAACTCGGGCAAGGTCTCCCAGATTGCCGTAAAACCGTTTGTATAACGCAGGTCCACCCGTTTCAGTCTCGCCCGGTGTTCCTCACTCAATCCGGGGTAGAGCCGCACGAACCGGGTCAACCTGCGCAGGGTCTCCTTGCGACCCAGATTCAGCTCCAGGCCGCTACGGGTCTGCAACAACCAGGCCTGTCTGGCATCCACCCGTACCTGTGCCAGTTCGAGCTCCACCGTCTCCAGCAGCCCGTTGATCCGCTGGAATTCCCGACTGATCCTGAGCGCATCCTGCTCCTCCCCTTCCAGCCGTGTCAGCTTTGGCAGGTCGGGCATGGGTTCCGGGCGAAAGATCTCCCCCCGCTGGTTGAGCAGGGCATCCTTACCCCAGCGCGCCAATGGCTGTTGCTCCACCACCCTGACCCGCAGGGTATCGGGCCAGAAGCGACGGACACTCATGCTATCCACCCAGGGCAGCTGCTCCACCTCGGCGCGCACCTTCGCCAGATCCACGCTGAAGAAACTGCCGTCAACCGCCCGGGCCACCGCTTGTTCCAGGTGGTGGCGCTGCAGATAACGCATCTCCCCGTCGAACTTCACGACGCTGACCGGCATCACCAGGGGATCGCGTAATCGGTT
>JBDLIF010000231.1:0-4863 GCA_039714955.1 Pseudomonadota bacterium
CGCTGTTAATACTATCCCTGTACGCTCGACTGCGGCCTTCCATGGCCGCAGACGCTCTCAAAACGCTATCTCCCTCTCCGCTTGATATCTCATTGGAGTTCCTGAACTCCGAAACTTGAGTTGATAACTGTCCATTTTTTGCGAAGGTCTGAATCATCAGACCTTTCCGAATAATCAGCCGATCTTGTCCTTTAGTGCTTTAAGCGCGCTGAGTTTGACCACGGTAGTGGCGGGTTTTGCCGCAATCTTAATGGCTTCGCCGGTGGCTGGATTACGTCCCATGCGTGCCTTGGTGCGTGGCTTCTTAACCCGACGAATTTTAACGCCAGTGTCGGGGATACTGAATTCTCCGGAACCACGACGTTGAATATGTCGAGTAATCAAATTACCCATGGATGCAAATACAGCGGCTACATCCTTGCGTGGGAGGTCGGTATCTTCGGCAATGGCCGTAATAATCTGAGTCTTTGTCTGTTTGGTGGGAATGGATGCCAGGCGTGGCGGGGCGGCTACCTTTTTCTTTACACTCTTCTTAGCGGTCTTTTTCTTTACGGCCATATAACGTGCTCCTTTTTGATCGATTTACATCGTTGCTAAAAACTCAGGTTTCGGAGTTCAAACGGGGAGCGGAGAGGGAGATGGCGTTTTGAGACACGCTGTTAATACTAACCCTGTACGCTCGACCGCGGCCTTCCATGACCGCAGACGTTCTCAAAACGCTATCTCCCTCTCCGCTTGATATCTCATTGGAGTACCTGAACTCCGAAACTTGAGTAAAAATAGCACATCTTTATCGATAAATAACTCAATGCGTAATAAATTCACCGGTATTTGTTGAATATCGATATCAGCTGACATCAATCGCCACACCACCTCTACGCGCATCTCCAACACCTGATAGTCTGCCTTTGGAATCGATGGTGACGGTATGGGCGCCTCCGAAAAAGAGATTCTGCGCTTCCCAGTACTGCAGCCGCGGAAACTCCTTCGCAAGTGACCGCAATACCCGCGGTTCAACGCCCGGCTCAAGACTGAGGAGATCATCTTCATAGTGAATGCGTGGATGGTCCACCGCCTCTTGCAATGGCATATTGAAATCAATCAGATTGGAGATAACCTGCAGAATAGCACTACGGATGCGGTTAGAGCCTCCGGAGCCGGTTACGATGGTTCGCCCATCGTTCTGAAACACCAGGGTTGGGGCCATCATGGAGGCAATGCGCCGATTCAGCGGCCAGTGATGAAATCCACCCGGGTTAAGGTCTTCCTCTCCCAGCATATTATTCAGCGTGATGCCGGTGCCGGGGACGACATAACCTGAACCTTCCCCATTCGACAGGGTCATGCTTGCCAGGTTGCCCTTGCGATCCGCAATGCTGATCTGTGTCGTGCCACGGGAGCAGATCCCCCCCTCCATGAGGATCTGGAGATAGTGTTCACGGATGTTTGATTTGAGTATTTTCGCCATTTCGCCGCTCTGCTCTTTGCGCATCTGCTGGGTCAGACCGATGGTTCTGGCAAGGCAGCTCAGGTGTCTGTTGTTACCTGCGCGCAGACTGGGGAGAGGCTGTGATTCGAGTAACCCCAGCGCAAAAGCGATCAATGTACCGCCCAGTGAGGGAAGCGGATTGATGACTACCCGTGTGTCGCGGTAGCAGTGAGCCAAAGGGCTACGCTTGATGACTTGGTAGCGGGCAAGATCCTCCTGTCTCAGGTGTCCGCCCTGATGGATAGAGTCATCGACAAGCGCCTTGCCAGCTTCACCTGCATAAAAGAGGGCTTCTCCCTCCCTGTGCAGACTGTCGAGAAAGTCTGCCAGCTCCGCCTGCTGGTGTAGTTCACCCTCGTTTATCAGTCGCTCGCTATCCGTGGGAGAGCAGTTGAGGGCGAAAACGTCCGGGGTGGATTTGAGAATCGGGGCGATGATCCGGGTAATGAGATGTTGAAATCGGTTGATTCTGACCCCGCTCTTTGCAAGCCGTATGGCGGGTTCCATCAGCAACTGCATCGGAAAGGAGCAGAGATCACGGTGGATGGCAAAGAGTCCACGGACGAATCCGGGAGTGGCAATGGAGCCCATTCCGATATGGAATGTCTGGCTGGCCGTTCCGAAATCGGCCTCAATGGGATAGAAATCGATGGAGGGGATGGGCTGCTTCTTGATGGGGGTGTGGGCGAAAAAGTCATACACAACCGGATCGGCTTCCGCGGGTTTGGCATTGAGAAAGCCCCCGCCGCCGAGTGAGGCCAGTACGGGTTCAGCTACACAGGCGGAAAGCATGGCTGCCACGGCCGCGTCGAAGGCATTACCTCCTTCTTTCAGGATATCGCTTGCCGCCTGGGCGGTTGCCGGATGCCCCGCTGCGGTCACCCCACCGCTGGTTGTCGTTTGTTGCATGCTCAGCCCATGATTTCTGTGATTTTCACTGAATGATGATTTTGAGTCGGTTTGCCGGATAAATGCAAAGTGAGTCATTGTTCACGCTAAGTCAGGCAAATGATTTCTGTTTAGCTTTCCCATTTAGCGCCGCTACAAGAAGGTACAGATTGTCAAATCCTTAGGATCGAATTTCCCGGTTGATTGATTATGGCTGCACCGAAAAATAAACGCGACGATGCCCTGCTGAAAAATCTGGTGCCTCTAAATACCCTTTCTGAGGAGCAGCTTAATCTCCTGTTGAGCCGTATTGTGGTGGAGAAGGCCAAAAAAGGGGAGTTCATCTTTCGTGAAGGTGATACGGATCACCAGAATATCTATCTCCTTTCAGGCTCGGTGTCGCTGTTATCCGGGCGGCGAGAGATGGACGTGGTGAGCAGTGGTACTCAGACGGCTCGCTTCGCCCTGGCGCATCAACTACCCCGCAAGCACTCCGCCAAGGCCAAAAGCGCCACCAGCTATGTGCGAATCGATAGCCACATGTTGAGTGATCTTCTGGCCCGCAGTCAGAGCGTCAGCTATGTAGTAAACGAGTCTGGTTCTTCGAGCAAGAGTGACTGGATGAGTCTGTTGCTGCAATTGCCGGTTTTTCAACAGATTCCTCCGGCAAACCTGCAACGGGTAATGATGTGTATGGAGGAGATCACTGTATCCGCCGATGATGTCATTATCCAACAGGGGGATGAGGGCGATTACTTCTATCTGATCAGTAGAGGCGTATGCCGGGTTACCCGCCAACCCGCGGCTGATCATCCTCCGGTCGAACTGGCCCAGCTTAAGGCGGGTCAAGGCTTTGGGGAAGAGGCAATGATTTCTGACAAGCCGCGCAGTAGTACCGTTACCATGCTGACCGAAGGTGACTTGGTGCGGTTGAGTAAAAAGGATTTTGTCGAGCTGGTCAAGCAGCCCCTATCACAACCCATCGACTATTCCGAAGCATGCAAAATGGCGCAGGATAATGCCTTATGGATTGATGTTCGCTCACCCGAAGAGTATGAGACAGGACACCTCTCAGGCGCGATTAATCTACCCTTCTTTTCACTGCGATTTCAGGCCTCCAGCCTGGCCAGTGACTGCACCTATCTCATCTATGGAACCGACGCGGACCAGGCGACGACGGTCGCTTATCTGTTGGTTGAGCGGGGTTTCGAGGTGATGGTGCTCAGTCAGGGCTGGAAGGAACTGGCGACTCTGGCAGGTGTAGAGGCGCCTGGGCTTGAACCACCGGTTGATAATGTCATCGATATCAACCGGGACATGGATGTATCGCCTGAGGAAAGTGTCGCTCAGGATGAAGGGCGGAAGGAAAAGGCGGTAAATAGACTACAGCATGAATTGGCGGAAACAAAACAGGCCTATGAGCAAAAATTCACTCAGTACCAGACCGAAATAAAACTACTCAAACAAGCCCTGGAAGTCGCTAAACGCAAACTGGAGCAACAGGAGCATGCTGCCAAGGAGGCGCGGGACTCATTGGGTCAGGAGGTGGAGCAGTTACGTGCCGCATTGGCAACAATGGAAGAGAGGGCCCATGAGAGGGAAGCGTTAGCAGCGAGTGAATACAAACTCAAGGAGCAGGTGGAAAATCTCCAGGCGAAGCTTGCTGAGTTAGAGCAAACCATACAGCAGTCACAGGATGAAGGGGTGGCTTCTGAGGCCAGTCTCAATACAAAACTGACCAAGGCAAACGAGCGTGCGGAAAGGCTTCAGAATGAACTTCAGTCCGTCAGCGATGCCACGGCAATTGCCGAGACCAATAACCAGCAGCAGATAGCCGACCTGCTGTCGAAGCTGGAGCAGATGGGGCAGACGGAGAATGAGCAGGCGACATCGCTGCAGCAGGAACAGCAGGCGAATGACGAGCTGAAACAGAAACTCGAAGAGAGCAAAGCTGAATTTAAACGATTGGATGCGAGACGTATCGAACTGGAAGCGCTGTTTGAGCAAGAACAGCAGTCCGTGGGGTTTCTTAAGCGCTCTCTTGAAACAGCCGAAGCTGCAGTTGAGATCGCTGATAATACAGGGTCAGAATATCGTGAGGAAATCGATACGATCAACCAGCAACTGGCAACACAGCAGAGCGAAAGGGAACGGCTTGAGGAGGCGAAAGCGGAGCTGGAACAGGGGTTGGTCGAAGCACAAAATGATCTTGAGGCCCAGCTTCATTCAGCCGAAGAGATGGAACGGACCCAGCGAGAGTCCATTGAACAGCTTGAAGCTGAGCTGTCCAGCGCAAGAATGGAACTTGAGCAGTCGACACTTGCACAATCCGCGGCACAGGCCACAGAGCAGGCCCTGGAGGATGCCAGGCAGGAGATAGCCGAGCTTAAACAGGGTATCGATGGATTGCGGGAAGTACAGTTGGAAATGGAAAGCCAACTGTCCAATGATTCTGAAGAAGAGATAGTAAGACTGCGCGATGCCTT
>JBDLIF010000232.1:0-4858 GCA_039714955.1 Pseudomonadota bacterium
ATGTTTGTCAGCCAGTTGCCGGTAAATCATCACTTTGCCGTCAGGTAAAGGCGTTTCACCTAAGTGATGTGCTTTATCATTTTTGAAAAATAATAAGCCAAGCAACCAGTGAACCGCCTCGGTGACTGCCGGACATACGGTGGCATGAGCGTACAACTCACGCAATAGATGCGCGCGGGTAAATTTGTTTGTTGAAAGGAAGTATTTGTGGGTAAGCATCGGATAGTCGCGATCCCTTACCCAATCTATTTGAGTAAGTAATAAGGGAGAGGAAAGTAAATGCATGAAGAACCAATATCTCTAAAACGCGGCCTGGCGGCTGCCATACTGCCGCTGAGCCTCAGTGTCACCAGCGCATTGGCCGTGCCGGTGCCGGGCGGGTCCCTCGACCCGACCACCATCCCCAAGTACGTGACACCGCTGGTCATTCCGCCGGTGCTGTATGCCGACAACGGCGCGCCGCTGGATGCCAGTGTCGCCCTGCGGCAGATCACCCAGCAGGTGCTGCCGACGACGGGCTGCAGCGACGCCAGCGCTGTGCGGGTGGCTGCAGGACTCCTGCCTATCCCCTGCGCGGGCGATGCCTTCCCGCTCACGCCGCTCTGGGCCTACGGCGATCCGGCCGATCCCACCAGCTTCAACAATCCCGCCTTCACCTTCGAGGTCACCAAGGATACTTTGACCAGGGTAAATTGGATCAACGATCTGACGGATCCGGCCACAGGCCAGTTCCTGACCCACATCATACGGGACTCGAGCGGCAACCCGATTATCGACCAGACCCTGCACTGGGCGAACCCTGGTCAGGACTGTATCGACGGTGTCGCCGAGACCGATTGCCGGGGCAACAGCGATGCCCCTTACATGGGACCTGTGCCCATGGTGACCCATGTCCACGGCGCCCATGTCGGACCGGTAAGCGACGGCTACCCGGAGGCCTGGTGGTTGCCCAAGGCAAGCAACATCCTGTGTGCCGATCCGGTGATGGATTCGGGTCAGTACGATTGCGGCGGTACCTTCTACGATGACATGGCCGGCACCCCGGTAGGTGCCGGCCATGCCGTTTACGAGTACACCAATGACCAGCCTTCCACCACCCTCTGGTATCACGACCATAGCCTGGGAATGACCCGGCTGAATGTGTACGCCGCCGGCGCCGGTTTCTGGCTGATCCGCGATCCGGCCTGGCTGCTTGCCAACCCCACGGCCGGCAGTCCGGAGACGGGGCTGCTCTCGGGAACCCTGCCGGGGCCTGCGACCGCATTGGGTCAGGACCCCAACGGCGACCCGGCGATTCGCGCCGCGATCCGGGAGATCCCTGTCGCCATCCAGCCCAAGTCCTTCAACTTCGACGGCGCCCAGTTCTACCCTTCGGACCGGGCCTTCTTCGAGGGGCTTGGCACCGGGCAGTTGTTCGGTGGCAACAGTAGCCTGGACATCCCGTTCCTGCCGAAGCCGATCTCGGATATCTCACCGGTCTGGAACCCGGAGGCCTTCTTCAACACCATGGTGGTGAACGGCAGCACCTGGCCCATCCTCCAGGTGGCGCCGGAGCGCTACCGCCTGCGCCTGCTCAACGCTGCCGACTCCCGGTTCCTGAACCTGTCGCTGATGCAGGTCACCGAGACTCTCGAAAAGCTGCGCGAATTGCCCTTCTATCAGATCGGTGCCGAACAGAGCCTATTGCCCCAGGTGGTGCGCATCGAATCGGGCTACGCCACCCCCCTGCCGGGCGATGGCAGTGACGTCGACTGGAATAACCCGACCTGCATTGACGCCAATGGTAACCTGGTTAAGGATTGCGTGGTTCCGCAGCCCGGCACCTCCGCCGACCAGGCCTTGCTGATGGGCCCGGCCGAGCGCGCCGACGTGATCGTCGACTTCTCGGGTCTCAATGAGGGTGATCTGGTCGTGATCTTCAACACGGGCCCCGACGCCCCGTTTGGCGGCTTCCCGGATACTCCTGCCGACTCGGGCACCACCGGCCAGGTGATGATATTCCAGGTAAACTCTGCGCTGAACAACCCGTTGGGTGATCCCAGCACGCCGGCGGCCTCACTGGTGCTCAGCACGGATCCGGGCGGTGAGCCCAAGCTGGGGCCTTCCAGCGTGACGAGGGATCTGGCGTTGCTGGAGGAAGAGTCGGCTCAGCTTTGTGTATTTGTCGACGCAGTGAGCGGCGTGGTGACGCTCGACGAGAACACGCTCCCACCGACCTGCGATCCTGCTCTTGGATCTCTCCCCTTTGCGCCCATGGCAGCGGTGCTCGGCACCTTTGGATCTACCGGCGGGCAAGTTCAAATGTGGGACGACCCCATCGCGCAGAATCCGGCGCCCGGTGCTACCGAGACCTGGGAGCTGTGGAACTGGTCGGCCGACGCCCACCCGATCCACCTGCACCTGGTGAAGTTCGAAGTGGTGGATCGTGAAGTCATGGGGGGTGCGGTTCGTATGCCCGAGCCTTGGGAAACGGGTTGGAAGGATACCGTAATCGCCTACCCGGGCGAGATCACCCGCGTAAAGGCCCTGTTCGACAAGGTCGGTCTCTATGTCTGGCACTGCCACATCCTGTCCCACGAGGACAACGAGATGATGGTGCCTTTCTGTGTGGGCGATACGCTGACCGACTGTGCCGGCCTGTAAGTGAATCCCTTCTTTGGTACATGATACACCGACCATTCAGAGCCAGCCTTCGAGTCCCTCAGCCGATTTGACACCGCTCCCCAAGAGCGGTGTCGCGATAAACGGCGTCCACTGCGATCCATGGATGGACCGCCATTTTCGACGGCTGCAAGCCGTTGAAAAAACTGCCTGGTACAATTTTCCGCCAAGCCCCGCAGGGGCAAAGGCGCATGGAAGATTACCCGGTGGTCCTGCGATGGATAGTGAATTGAACTGGTTATTATAAACTGACATCTTCGCAGTAACGTAGAGAGTGTCAGAAAGTTACGCTGCGCGACCTTTACAAGGGGCCTGGAGTGTTGCTTGGTTTTACAGCGGAGGTATACTAATGTGGTGCTATGCAGGAGCAGTACCATGCAACCGACACAAACACCCTCTGATTTTCTCGCGTTCACTGCTGAGCAGGTTGATAGACTAAAAGCAGATGCAAAAAAGGCTATCCAAAGGGCCTTAACGCGGGCGCCACTTGACGTATGCACCTGGGCACAAGGTAACCTCGAGCAGTGGCTTCGGCTCGCGCGCGACGGTCTGCACAGAAACATCACTATTGCCAATGAGCAACAAGCGGCATGCGACATTGTGAACTATTTGTGTAAACACTATCACCTGCCTACACCAGGCAGGTGAGGCGCGGCCAGTCGACTAGGGATTAAAGCTCAGTTGGAGGATTCCTCCCACTGGCCGAGGGATAGGCTTTTGGTGCTGTGGGATTGCAGGTGTCTACATTCACCCCCATCCCAGCCTTCCCCCTCAAGGGGGAAGGAGTCAAGAGGTACGGACCCTGAACGGTTTCCCGTTCAGGGTGAGATTGAGATCCCGATGCTTGCCGGAATCTAATTGTCCCGCATCACCTGATCATCGTACTGCACCTCGAAATAGAGCTTATGCTTGGCCTCCTCCTGGGCCAGACCAAGGAACAGCTCCTTCACTTCCGGGTCAGCCACCTTGGCCGCCAGATCGGAGTAGAGGCGATAGGCCGCCTTCTCCCGTTTCATGGCGACGATCATGGCATCCTGCAGACTGATGTCATCCCGCGGCTCCACGTCCACCAGGTAGTCGGAGATCTTGAGATCCTGCACCTGCTGTTCCGAGGAGAGCAGTTTTTCGCCCTTCTTGACCGACTTGAGCTTGCCCTTGTGGCGCATCTCCTCCTTGCTGAAGCCCAGCAACATCTCCTTCATCCAGGCGCTGCTGGCCCGCTCCGCCAAATTGATATAGAAGTCAGCCGCGTCCTGTTCACGATCGATGGCGAAGTCGAGGATCTCGTCGACGGTATTCATGTGTGTTCCCCCCCTGCCGGTCAGGCGTCCAGTTCACCGGACAGTAATTTGTGAATGCCCCGGGCGGCATGGTGGCCGTCCTCGATGGCGCTGATCGCATCGGCGGTATTGTTTGCGATATCACCACCCACGAAGAGCTTCTTCAATGTAGTCTGCTGATACTCGCCGGGTACGAACTTGCCCCACTTGAACTCGATCTGGTCACGATACTCGCCGGGTATGAAATCCAGATTGCCGCCCTGACCGATCGCCGAGACGATAGAGTCGTAGGTCTCCTCGTGCATGCGGTCTTCCTGCAGCACCGGGCGCGGACGGCCGCCCTTATCGTCGGCTACCATCTCCGCTTCGCCCCAGGCGATGGTTACCTGATCCGCGCTGCCGGCCTCCTTGATCTCCACCGGGATCGCCTGGATCACGATTTTAACACCCTCGGCCTGGGACTCATGGATCTCCTCCGGATCGGCGGGCATCTCCTGGATGCGCCGACGGTAGAGGATGGTGACATCCGCACCCATGCGGCGTGAGACCCGGGCCGCGTCCATCGCCACGTTACCGCCGCCGATCACCGCGACTTTTTTACCGACCCCGGGATCCTTGCCACTGGCCACGTCATCCAACACCCGCAGGCCGGAGAGCACCCTGGGGTGATCCTCACCCTTGACCCGTAGATTGGAGGGCACGTTCAAACCCAGCGCCATGAACAGCGCGTCATACTTGTCCAGCAGTTCAGTGAACTGCACCTCCTGGCCGACACGGGTATTGAAGCGCATATCCACCCCCAGGGAGCGGATATACTCGATATCCTTGTCCAACTGATCGTCCGGCAATCGGTAAGACGGCACCCCGTAGCGCAGCATGCCGCCGGCCCGCTCCTGGGCCTCGAAGACGGTTACCCC
>JBDLIF010000233.1:0-4832 GCA_039714955.1 Pseudomonadota bacterium
GCCGCAGACGGTCCTACAACCACACCCCAGATACACCTGCGCAATCATGTGATTAGCACCACGCACGGCTGCGAAAAGTGGCTGAGTTTCAGGGGTAATTAGGTACAGTTTTATAAAACTTAGAAGGAGAAAAGGGTTTATTCAAGAGATGCCGTGAACACATCCTTCTAGGCTTGGTGACACCCTGACGAAGCTGAACGCCGCGATGGAAACAAACCGGCGCTTAATTTTCTGGGTCAGGCAGCCTGCTTCAGTATGCTGAGATCCTTGCCCGCGGTGCTCATTTGCGATCCTACCAACGGGATAGGATGGCCAGGCAGCAGCAGGTTCCAGTAAATCTGCTTGAATGCTAGTTTGCCCCAGTGATTGAGGTAGTTTTCACCCAGCAGTTTCATTGGGCCCAGGTTGATCTTATGCGATGCCAGCTTCAGCTCGATAGGGGGGAATCTTCCCGGTACGGGTTGGGTGTCGTAATTAAAGTCGATCAGGATTGCCTTGTGATGGCCGGTTTCGATAAAGCAGTTTGTATGGCCATCCGCTGCTGGCAGGGGCTCCTCTCCATTGAACTCCCTGAGCAGGTTATCGCGTACCACTTCGGCCTGGAAATGGGCGACCGAACCGGCCTTGGAGGTTGGCACGTTGGTATTGTCGCCAAGCAGATAGATCGAATCAGAGCGGGTCGATTTGAGGGTATGCGGGTCGGTGAAGCCAAAACCGGTCGCGTCGCCAAGCCCTGCCTCGGAGAGCAGATCCGAGCCTTCATGTGGCGGGATGGAGACCAGCAGATCGTAGGGGACCTCTCTACCGTCGAAACAACGGATCGCCCTATCGTTAACGCTTTCCAGCTGAAAATCGGCAACGACTTTGATGTTTTTCTTCTCCGTGATCACACTGGTTAACACATCGTTACACACGGGTTTAGTGAAGGCGCCGGTCAAAGGGGTAACCAGGGTGATTTTGCTTTTATGCCGAATGCCCTTTTTTTGCAGGAAATCATCGGCGAGACAGGCAAACTCTATCGGGGCAACCGGACACTTGATGGGCATTTCGGCGATATCGATCACCAGGTTGCCACCAGCAAACCCATCCAGCGCCCGTCCCAGTCGCACTGCACCGTCCGGGGTGTAAAAGGTATGCACATTCCGCCCGGCCGTAAGCCGTTCGGCAAGACCGTCGATGGCTTCTGGCACCACCCTCGACCCCAGGGCGGAAACCAGATAATCATAGGAAAAACTTCCACTCTGCCGGGTCGTTACCTGTTTCGAGTCGGCATCGATCCGGGTGATGCTGTCTGAGATGTATTCGATATCCGGCAGGATAAGATCCCGGGTCTTCTTCTGAAAATCACTCAGCGCTCGATAACCTCTCATGTGGAAAGGCAGAAATAGGAGACCAGCCTGGTAGGTGTGCACCGGTGAGCGACCGATAACTGTAATCTGAAATCGTTGGCTTGCTTGCTGTCTGCCGCGATAGAGGGAATTTGCGAGGATCAGGCCACCGGTTCCGTCGCCTAGTATTACGACTTGGGTTTTCATGACGATTCCTTTACTGCAGTGAAATCCGTCTGTGCTAATTTAATTATAGCCCAAATACTTATATTTATTTGCCCGAGAGTAATCTTTATAACTCAAGTTTCGGAGTTCAAACACTCCAATGCGATATCTGGCGGAGAGGGGGTAGCGTATTGAGACCGTCTGCGGCCATGGCAAGGATTGTTCCATTCAATCCGATTGCATTTCCTCCCTCCCTGGAGGTCAGAAGCCGCAGACGAGCGTACAAGGATGTATTAACAGCGTGTCTCAAAATGCTACCCCCTCTCCGTGCCCCGTTTGAACTCCGAAACTTGAGTTATAAGTGATCAAAGCATCTCCTGTGGGTCTACATCCAGTGACCAGCGGACTTTGCTCGCACCGGGTAGCTCCGCAAGACGCAGGGTCCATTGGTCCAGCCAGCGATGCAATTGCGCTCGGTCAGTGACCTGGACCAGCAGATGAGCCCGGATCTTGCCGGCCCGCCGCTCCATTGGGGCGGGGACTGGGCCCCAAAACTCAAGTCCGTCCGTAGCTTGAAGCGCCCTGCCGGCAGTGGCCGCCTCAGTGAGAAAATTGATTGGGTCTTCCTGCCGAGTGGACTCGGCGCGCAACAGGGCCTGATAGCTGAATGGGGGCAGGCTGGCCAGCTGGCGTTCCGCGAGGGCATCTTGAGCAAAGGTGCTGTAACCCCGCAGGATCAGGGTTTGCAGTAACGGGTGGTCGGGGTGGCGGGTCTGGATCAACACGCGCCCCGGTTTCTCGGCCCGCCCCGCCCGTCCGGCCACCTGGATGATCAACTGGGCCATGCGCTCCGCGGCCCGGTAGTCGGCGCCAAACAGTCCCTGATCCACATCCAGCAGACCGACCAGGGTGACGTTAGGGAAGTGATGTCCCTTGGCCAGCATCTGGGTGCCAATGAGCAGGTCGTGGTGGCCTGCCCGAATCTCCTTCAATAGTTTCTCCAGGCTCCCTTTCCGGCTGGTGGAGTCTCGATCGATGCGAGCCACGGAGTGATCGGGAAAGAGCCTCGTCAGGGCGGATTCCAGCCGCTCGGTGCCCTGTCCCAGCGGTCGCAGATCGGGGCTGCCACAACTGGGGCAGGCGGATGGTATTTTCTGTTGATGGCCGCAGTGGTGACACCAGAGCAGCTTGCTGACCAGGTGCAGGGTCATGCGGGCGTCACAGCGGGGGCAATCCGACAACCAGCCACAGGCGTGGCAGGTCACCAGCGGGGCATAACCGCGCCGGTTGAGAAATAGCATGACCTGTTCGCCGGCCCGCAGGCCGCTGTTGATCCGGCTGATCAGGACAGGTGAGAGCCCCCCCTCCAATCTGCTCGAGCGGATGTCGATGATCTCCATCTTCGGCAGCCTGGCCTTGCCCACCCGTTCCAGCAGAGGGATTCTTCGGTAGCGGCTGAGTTGGCTGTTGTGCAGACTCTCCAGGGAGGGGGTGGCGGAACCCAGCAGGATCGGGCAACCCGTGCGCCGGGCCCGTACCACCGCAAGGTCGCGCGCCGAATAGCGGAAACCCTCCTGCTGCTTGTAGGAGAGGTCGTGCTCTTCATCGACGATGATCAGCCCCAGTCTGGGCATTGGCGTAAAGATGGCGGAGCGGGTGCCGACCAGCAGCCGCGCCTCTGCTCTGCCGGCCGCCAGCCAGGCCCTTTCCCTCTCACCATCGGAGAGGCCCGAGTGCAGCAGGGTAACCGTGAGACCCAGGCGCTGCTCGAAACGTCTTACCAGTTGGGGGGTGAGGCCGATCTCCGGCACCAGCACCAGCACCTGTTGCCCCTGTTGGAGTACCTGTTCGATCAGGTTGAGATAGACCTCCGTTTTGCCACTGCCGGTGACGCCATCCAGCAGGAATGCCTTGAAACGGTTGAACTGCTCCGCTACCTGGTTGACCGCCTGGCTTTGAGCCTCGCTCAATACAGGAGAGGGTGCTGGATCCACGGCCAGGGTTGGAGCTAAGCCAATCTCACAGGGTTCGATCCACTGTTTTTCTCTCAGGCTACGCAGGCTGGGGCGGCAATCGCCACACTGTTCGATGAGCTGTTGCTGCACCAGACCCTCCGGGTGGGTCTTCAATCGGGTCAGAATGGCGGCCTGCCGATACGCTCGATGCAAAAGGGTCGGGTCGACCGCTGCTCCCGCGGGGGTAAGTCGCCAGCCCTTGGCGGTGGCGCTCGTGGGGAGCTGGCCCTTTCTCAAGCGGACGGGAAAGGCATGAAAGACCACATCCCCGAGGGGGTGTTGGTAGTAATTTGCCGCCCAGAGCAGGAAGGCCAGATGCGCTTCGTCCAGGAGCGGGGTGCGATCGATCACTGACTCGATGCGTTTCAGCCGGGCTGCCGGCAGCTTGCTCCAGGTGTCGATCTCGATCAGAACACCACAACGGCTGGTCCGGCCAAAAGGTACCTGCAAACGGATGCCGGGGATCAGGGTTTCCCCCTGGTCGATTGGGGGCAGATAGTCGAAAAGCGAGCGTATGGGACCGGGCAGCGCGATGCGGAGGATCGAGGTTGGAGACATGAGGTAAACTCTATCACGAGCCGGCGAATTTCAGCGGAAAATGGCTAACTGATTGATGTAATGAATTAAATCCTGTTTTCCACAGAAGTTGTGGATAAATCTGTGGAGAGATCCTTGAGGAATGGCCGAAAGGCCTGAAATGATGGGGTTTGGGTTAAATTGATAAAAATTACTACAATTTTTTGAAATACAATAAAAACAATGAGTTAATGAGTATCGTCTAGCGCTAATAAAGCTTCATGACGGTTAGTCAGGTTTGCGGCAATCATCTGATTTACTAGTGTGCATAAAAATGATGTCAAGTATTTAAAGTTGTTTATTGGGGCCGGTTAGGTCAATTTTGAAGAATACAACCTTAGTATGAGACTTTCCCATGACAGACGATAGACAGGCATATAAACATGAGCGAGTGGCAGACCATAGCCGAGCAGATCTCCACCGTAACAGGTGAGTTATTCGAACCAGCAGCCCCGCGGCATGTTGGCGGTGGTTGCATCAATACAACGGTCAAACTCGAAGACGGAAAACGGAGCTACTTCGTCAAACTGAATGCGGCCTCACTGTTGGAGATGTTTGAGGCGGAGTCGGATGGTCTGGCGGCCATGGCCGCGACCGGGACCATCCGGGTGCCAGGGCCGGTCTGCTCAGGGCTGGCGGGCAACCAGGGTGGCTGTGAAAATACATGACCTGCTGGATGCCGTTGGGCTCACCGGCGAGTACAGTGGGAACAGACAAAGGCAGACAAGCCGAAGCCGCGCCCAGGAAC
>JBDLIF010000234.1:0-4803 GCA_039714955.1 Pseudomonadota bacterium
TGTGAATTAAGATTTGTACCTAACACCACATTTTTTACAAGACTACTCCGCCGGTTGACCCAGCATCCCGGTAGGCAAAAATTCGCATTCAGTGCATAATTACATGATAAACCCATCTCACATGATGACACGGAATGGGGTGCACAAGCTGAATTTTTAAACCATTCCACAGATCAACCCGGTTTACATCTTATGTACGATGATTTTTATAAACTGAAAATCAGACCTTTCCAGTTAACTCCAGACCATAATTTTTTCTTCGGCAGCAAAGGCCATAACCGGGCCATGGCCTACCTGCGCTACGGACTGGAGCAGGGGGAAGGCTTTATTGTCATCACGGGCGGCATAGGCACGGGCAAAACCACCCTGGTACGTAACCTGTTTGAGGAACTTGCCGACATGAACGTGATGGCCGCTCAACTGGTCACCACCCAGGTCGATCCGGATGACATGCTGCGCATGGTCAGCGCATCGTTCGGCCTTGCCCATGAAGGGTTGAACAAGGCGACCCTGCTGCACAATCTGGAGGCCGTCGCCCGAGCCCGTCATGCTGAGGGTAAGCAGATCCTCCTGGTCGTGGATGAAGCGCAAAACCTGCCAGCCCGCTCAGTTGAAGAACTCCGCATGCTGTCGAATTTCCAGGTTAACAATAGAGCCCTGGTGCAGACCTTCCTGCTCGGCCAGGAGGAGTTCAAACGCACGCTGCAGAGCCCGGGTATGGAGCAATTCCGCCAGCGGATCATCGCCTCTTACCATCTTGAACCCCTCAGTGCCAAGGAGACCGAAAAATATATCAAACACCGTCTACAACTGGCGGGATGGGACAATGATCCTGAATTTGCCGCGGGAGTCTTTAAGTTAATCTATGAATTCACGGGGGGCGTACCCCGCCGTATCAACGCCATGTGTGATCGCATGCTGCTCTTCGGCTGTCTGGAAGAGCTTCACACCATAGATAAAGATGTGGTCATGTCGGTGGCGGTGGAGCTGGAGCAGGAGGTCAGTTATCAACCACAGAAGCCTGATCCGCAACCACAGCTGGCCACTGTAGCAAACATCCACCCCTCTTCAGGTGGAGCCTCTCAGGTCGCGCCTCAGCTTGAAGCCGACGCTGACCTGATCTACCGGATTCAGGAACTGGAGAAACAGATCAGTTCCCTAAAGCATACCATGCGCAATGAACAGCTGCTCCTGCGCAAGGCCATTCTGTTGCATATTGATCCGGACAAGCAAGAGGATATCGACTGAGTAGCGCTTACTGGGTAGTGCAAGCTCAATCGAGCGTGGGGCCTATCAGCACCTCAACGGGCTCGAATCCCCGGGCCTCCAGGGCCTCGGACAGCTCCTCCCAACCACAATCCGCATGACTCTCTTCCGCCTGGGCAATGATACCTGTGGCAAAGCGATAGGCCTCATTCTTGTCCAGGTCCTCCGGAATCCGCACGACCTGTATCCGTTTGAAGTCAATACAGGGCAATACCATCAGTGACCGACTCATTTTCCATACCCTAAGTTTAAACGACAGTGCCAAGCTACATGCCAGCCACTGTCATATCAATCAGATAATCCGGGGCACATGCTCCCCATCACGTTTCGTCGCTCTCTTACCAACGCGGAAGATCGCTACTTCCCATCAGGTACTCATCGACCGCCTTGGCACATTGCCGGCCTTCACGGATCGCCCAGACCACCAGGGACTGGCCTCGCCGCATGTCACCCGCGGCAAACACACCATCAATGGAGGTTTTATAGGCCTCCAGACCATCCGTTGTACCTTTCACATTGCCCCGGCCATCCAGCCCTATCCCCAGCTCCTCAAGCATGCCTGCATGCACCGGATGCACGAAGCCCATGGCCAGGGTTGCCAACTCGGCCTTCAGATCGAACTCGGAACCCACAACCTCGGACATCTGCCAGTTGCCCCTGTCATCCTTGTTCCACTCCACCTTGACACAACGGATACTCGCCAGATTGCCATTGCCGTCGCTCAGGAACTCCTTGGTGGCCACGGACCAGATCCGTTCACAGCCCTCCTCCTGAGAGGTTGATGTACGCATCTTGTTCGGCCAGTATGGCCAGGTGGCGCCCTTGTCCTCCTTCTCCGGTGGCCGGGGCAGGATCTCCAACTGGGTTACCGAGAGTGCACCCTGGCGATTCGAGGTACCGATACAGTCCGAGCCAGTGTCACCACCACCGATCACCACCACATGTTTGCCTTCAGCTGGGATGAAGTTTTCAACCTGGTCACCCTGTACCCGATGGCTGTTGCTGCGCAGGAAGTCCATGGCGAAATGGACGCCACTCAGTTCTCGGCCCGGAATGGGCAGATCCCTGGGTTTTTCAGCTCCACCGGTTAACACCACGGCATCGAATTCATCGATCAACTGCTTGGCGGGAAAGTCTACGCCTACATGGACATTGGTCTTGAACTCAACCCCTTCCGTACGCATCTGTGCCATGCGTCGATCGATGATCTTTTTATTCAGCTTGAAATCCGGTATGCCATAACGCAGCAGACCGCCGATGCGATTCTGTTTTTCAAACAACACCACACTGTGGCCGGCCCGGGCCAGCTGCTGAGAACAGGCCATGCCTGAGGGACCTGAGCCCACCACCGCGACCCGCTTACCGCTCTTATGCTCAGCCAGCTGGGGTATCACCCAACCTTCCGTCCAGGCCTTTTCAATGATGCTGTATTCGATGGTCTTGATGGTCACCGGTACATCATCCAGATTCAGGGTACAGGCGGCTTCACAGGGCGCCGGGCAGATCCGCCCGGTAAACTCAGGAAAGTTATTGGTGCTGTGCAGCACATCGATGGCGGCGCGCCAATCATCCCGATAGACCAGATCGTTCCAGTCGGGAATGATGTTGTTCACCGGACAACCGTTGTGACAGAAGGGAATGCCGCAGTCCATGCAGCGGGCGCCCTGCTGACTGACATTCTCATCGCTCATGGCAATGGAGAATTCATCGTAGTGTGTTATGCGATCCGAAACCGGCGCGCAGGTCCGGTCCTGTCGCAAAATCTCTTTAAAACCTGTGGGCTTACCCATGATTAGTGCCCTCTCGTACTGACTGGTGTATCGGCCATTTTCTGCGCCTGCATCTCCTGCAATGCGCGCCGGTACTCAACCGGCATCACCTTCACGAACCTGGGAAGATAACTCCCCCAGTTGTCGAGTATCCGCTTGGCCACCTCTGAATTGGTGTAGTGCAGATGTTTCTCGATCAGCTGTTTGAGGCGGATCGCATCGAAACGGGTCATGTCATGGCTCACGTCGACCCGACCATGACTCTCCAGATCACCTCCCTGATGGTCGATCTCCTCCAGCGCCTCATCCTCGGCTGTGATCGGCTCCAGCTCGACCTGAGCCAGATTGCAACGGCCTTCGAAATTGCCCTCCTCATCAAGGACATAGGCGACACCACCCGACATACCCGCGGCGAAATTTCGTCCGGTGCCCCCAAGACAGACCACCACGCCGCCCGTCATATATTCACAGCCATGATCACCTACCCCTTCGATAACCGCCGTGGCACCCGAGTTACGCACGCAGAAGCGCTCGCCAGCCACACCACGGAAGTAGCACTCCCCGCTGATGGCGCCATAGAGTACGGTATTGCCGACGATGATGTTCTCCTCCGCCTGACCAATCTTGGAGTGGGCCGGTGGAAAGATCACCAGGCGGCCGCCCGAGAGGCCTTTGCCTACATAGTCATTGCCCTCTCCCGCCAGTTCGATGGTGACACCCTTGGTTACCCAGGCCCCGAAGGACTGACCGGCAGTGCCTCTCGCCTTGATGTAGACCGTATCGTCCGGCAGACCAGCATACCCATAGCGTTCGGCCAAGCGTCCTGACAGCATGGTACCGAAGGTACGGTTGTAGTTGTGGACATCGATCTCGATCTTCACCGCCTCGCCTTTCTCCAAAGCCGGCGCGGCCTGTTTGATTAACTCATTGTCAATGGCCTTATCCAGTCCGTGATCCTGCCCGGTGGCGTTGTAAATACCCACGCCCTCGGGCGCGTCAGGTTTTGCCAGCAGGCGGCTGTAATCGAGCCCCTCGGCCTTCCAGTGGTTGATGGCCTCGCGCATATCGAGGCGGTCACTCTGTCCGATCATCTCATTGAAGCTGCGGAATCCAAGCTTGGCCATCAGTCTGCGCGCCTCTTCTGCCACGAAGAAGAAGTAGTTGACCACATGCTCAGGCTTGCCGGTAAAGAGCTTGCGCAACTCCGGATCCTGGGTTGCGATCCCCACCGGGCAGGTGTTCAGGTGACACTTGCGCATCATCAGACAGCCCTGGGCAATCAGCGGGGCCGTGGCGAAGCCGATCTCGTCGGCCCCCAGCAGGGCAGCGATCACCACGTCCCGCCCGGTGCGCATGCCGCCATCCGCCTGTACCGCGATACGGTCACGCAGTTGGTTCAGCACCAGGGTCTGATGAGTTTCCGCCAGGCCGATCTCCCAGGGTGAGCCCGCATGCTTGATGGAGGTCAGCGGTGAAGCACCGGTGCCACCGTCATAACCGGCAATGGTCACATGGTCGGCATGGGCCTTGGAGACCCCCGCCGCGACGGTGCCCACACCCACCTCAGAGACCAGCTTGACCGATATACGGGACTTCGGCTGCACATTCTTCAGGTCATGGATTAGCTGTGCCAGGTCTTCGATCGAGTAGATATCGTGATGTGGCGGCGGTGAGATCAGCCCCACACCAGGGGTCGAGTGGCGCACTCTAGCGATCTGTTGATTGACCTTATGGCCGGGCAACTGACCACCCTCACCTGGCTTGGCGC
>JBDLIF010000235.1:0-4769 GCA_039714955.1 Pseudomonadota bacterium
AGCAGGGCAGCGATCACCACGTCCCGCCCGGTGCGCATGCCGCCATCCGCCTGTACCGCGATACGCTCACGCAGTTGGTTCAGCACCAGGGTCTGATGGGTTTCCGCCAGGCCGATCTCCCAGGGTGAGCCCGCATGCTTGATGGAGGTCAGAGGCGATGCACCGGTGCCACCGTCATAACCGGCAATGGTCACATGGTCGGCATGGGCCTTGGAGACCCCGGCCGCGACGGTGCCCACACCCACCTCTGAGACCAGCTTGACCGATATACGGGACTTCGGCTGCACATTCTTCAGGTCATGGATCAGCTGCGCCAGGTCTTCGATCGAGTAGATATCGTGATGTGGCGGCGGTGAGATCAGCCCCACACCAGGGGTCGAGTGGCGCACCCTAGCGATCTGTTGATTGACCTTGTGACCGGGCAACTGACCACCCTCACCCGGCTTGGCGCCCTGGGCCATCTTGATCTGGATGTCGTCGGAATTGACCAGGTACTCGGCAGTCACGCCAAACCGGCCCGAGGCCACCTGCTTGATGGCGGAACGTTCCGGGTTACGGGAACCGTCCGGTAGCGGATTGAAACGCTCGGGCTCTTCACCCCCTTCACCGGTGTTCGATTTGCCGCCGATCTGGTTCATCGCCTTTGCCAGGGTCGAGTGGGCCTCGTAGGAGATCGAGCCGAAGGACATGGCGCCGGTGGCGAAGCGCTTGACGATCTCGCTGGCGGGCTCTACCTCACCCAATGGCACAGGCTCGTTCGCCCACTTGAATTCGAACAGGCCCCGCAGGGTCAACAGGATCTCGTTCTGCTCGTTGATCGCCTTGGCAAACTCTGCATAGGTGTTCCAGTCATTGCTGCGCACCGCATGCTGGATCTTGGCAATGGTATCCGGGGTCCAGTTGTGGTCCTCACCACGCAGCCGGTAGGCATAGTCACCCCCAACATCCAGATGCTTGCGGTAGATCTGCTGCTTACCAAAGCCCTTGTCGTGCCACTTAAGGGCCTCGGCGGCGATCGCCTTCAGACCCGCCCCCTCGATGGTGGTGGTAGTGCCGGTAAAGTAGGCGTCGATGAAGTTGCTGGAGAGCCCCACCGCATCGAAGATCTGCGCACCGCAGTAAGACTGATAGGTGGAGATACCCATCTTGGACATCACCTTCTTCAACCCCTTGCCGATGGCCTTGATGTAGCGTTTCTGGGCCTCGGCAAACTCCAGCCGCTCGGGAAAATTGCTCAGCTGGGACTGGATGGTGTCGAAGGCCAGATAGGGATTGACCGCTTCCGCGCCATAGCCGGCCAGGGTGGCATAGTGATGTACCTCCAGGGCCGAACCGGTCTCTACCACCAGCCCCGATTCGGTACGCAGCCCCTTGCGAATCAGATGATGATGCACCGCCGAGGTCGCCAGGAGCGCGGGGATAGCAATATTGTCCGCATCCACCTTTCGGTCAGAAAGAATCAGGATATTATAACCTTCCCGAACCTTCTGTTCCGCCAGCTCACACACCGCCATCAGGGCCGCCCGCATACCCTCCGCGCCCTTGACGACCGGGTAGGTAGTGTCCAGGGTCTTGGTACGAAAGGCCCCTGCGGTATTGTCTTCTACATGCCGGATGCGCTCCAGGTCCTCATTGGTCAACACGGGCTGGGACACCTCCAGGCGCATGTGTTTGCCTGCACCCGAAAGGTTGAGCAGGTTGGGCCTGGGCCCGATCAGACTGATCAGCGACATGACCAGCTCTTCGCGGATTGGATCGATCGGCGGATTGGTCACCTGGGCAAAATTCTGCTTGAAATAGGTCGAAAGGTGTTTTGCTCTGAGAGAAAGTACCGATGGCGGGTTATCCGCCCCCATTGAACCGGTCCCCTCCTGACCGGTCATCACCATTGGGGTCAGCAGAAATTTGATATCTTCCTGGCTGTAGCCGAAGGCCTGCTGGTTATCCAGAAGGGTATCCTCATCAGGCGCCATCGGTGCTACGTCTGATGGCAGTTCATCCAGATGGATCTGGGTCTTGTCGAGCCAATCCCGATAGGGTTGGGCACTGGCCAACTCTTTTTTCAATTCCACGTCGTCAATGATACGGCCCTGATCCATATCGATAAGGAACATCTTGCCAGGCTGCAGGCGCCATTTCTTGATGATCTTCTCTTCGGGTATTTCGAGCACACCCATCTCCGAGGCCATCACCACCAGGTCATCATCGGTGATGAGATATCGGGCGGGACGTAGGCCATTTCTATCCAGGGTCGCACCGATCTGCCGGCCATCGGTAAACGCCACTGCCGCCGGGCCATCCCAGGGTTCCATCAGTGCAGCATGGTATTCGTAGAATGCTCGGCGTTTTTTATCCATCAGCTTGTTGCCACCCCAGGCTTCGGGGATGAGCATCATCATCGCATGGGCCAGGCTGTAACCACCCGCGACCAGCAATTCCAGCGCATTGTCAAAACAGGCGGAATCAGACTGCCCTTCCGGTATCAGCGGCCAGATCTTATCCAGATCCTCGCCCAGAATCTCCGAGGCCATGGAATGCTTACGCGCCGCCATCCAGTTTACATTGCCACGCAAGGTATTGATCTCGCCATTGTGAGCGATCATGCGGAAGGGGTGGGCCAGGTCCCAGGTCGGAAAGGTGTTGGTGGAGAAGCGCTGATGCACCAGGGCCAGGGCAGACTCCATCCGCTCATCCTGCAGATCCCGGTAGAACTCACCCACCTGAGCGGCTAGCAGCATACCTTTATAGACCATGGTGCGGGAGGAAAAAGAGGTGAAGTAGAAGGCATCGCCTCCCTCCATCTCGGCATCGCGTATGCGCTTCTCGATCTGTTTGCGGATCACGAACAGCTTACGCTCGAAGGCGTCCTGATCACTGCAGTTCACTCCTCGTCCCACAAAGATCTGTCGAATTACTGGTTCGGTTGGTGTAACACTATAGCCGAGGCCGGCATTGTCCACGGGCACATCCCGCCAGCCGATAAGAGTTTGACCTTCACCCTCCACCATACGCTCGATGGTCTCTTCACACTCGTTCCGACTCGCCTGATTCTGCGGCAGGAAGAGCATCCCTATGGCATAGTCACCTACCATGGGCAGTTCGAAGTCGGCCACTGCGCGAAAGAACCTATCCGGGATTTGCAACAGAATGCCCGCACCATCTCCGGCCCTGGGATCCGCACCTACCGCCCCACGGTGAGTAAGGCGATCGAGAATACCCAGGCCCTGCTGGAGAATATGGTGACTCTTCTCGCCCTTGATGTTAGCGACAAATCCAACACCACAGGCATCATGTTCATTGGCGGGATCATAAAGACCCTGCTTTGGAGGTAAAGTACCCTGACCCATTGCAAACCTCTATTTGTTATTTGGCCCACCCCTACGTACCCCGATGAGGGTACTATCTGCAATAACCTTAAGTTAAGGGGGAATCAGCGGTGTAACCAGTTATCTGGCCGCCCCGGAAGGGGACGCCGAACGCTGTAGGATACTTGAGAATGGTGTGACAGACCAGTCGATTCGCAGCTTCACATCACCACTATGTTTGCGTTCAGGCTGGTTTCAATCTATTCCAGCCTTATCCAGTAAATCGTATCTTATTGTAATAAATAGTATTATTGATAACTCACTATTTTTCGAGCAAGTCTTGCAAGGCACCGAAACTACGCACCCAGGCACCTTTGCTCTGCACCTCTAAAGGCAACTGATGACTGCCCTCAATGGCACTCAGTTTGTCAGGATATTCCCCCCATAGCAGTGGGTACCATGGCTTTCCATCCCGCTTGGTCTCTATGTAATAGGCCTTGTCCCGCAGATGGTGGCGTTCAATAAATTCTTTGAGCGACTGAAGCTTTTCAACCCCCAGTAACTGAAGTGTGTAGTGCATGGCAGGTCGAGTCAGGACCCAATCCTCCCTTCGCAGCAAGTCTATTTGTGTTTGAATTTTCGGCTCAACCACTACCGCCTCATCCACCATAGAGGCATCTAAAACCACAGAATCCCGGGCAGTTAATATCTCAGGTTTTGCCTCAACCATATCGGGAGTCACCTCACTTGGTGCCTGAACAATCTCTGACGCCTGGAATTCGGTACCCTGAACTTTTATATCATCTTCTTGTACTACCTCATCAACCCAATTACTGGAAGAGTCTGTTAGTAACAAGGGCTGTTCGAATGATACTGCCGCACTTTCCTCCAAACCCACAGGTTCCGCTATGGCAGTCGGCTCTTCTTCCTGAGTGCTTTCCTCATTCTGATTCAGGACCTGAACTGCATCAGCTTGAATCGAATCAATTTCAACCTCTAGTTGTTGCAACTGCATAGGCGCTGCTGTCGCTTCAACGGTTGTTGGTTCGGGGCTTTGAAATAATCGGTTAATCTCATCCTGAAAGAACAGGAGCCCGAAAATCAACAACAATAGAGAAGCGCCAATAATCATTGGCAGGTAACTAGCTGTAATCCATCTACCTGATCGCTTATCTGCTTCTCCGATGGCATTTAATATTACCTGCCGCAGTAGCCCTGGATTGCCTTTTGTTTCCCGAAACAGTTTTGTCAGCCTTGCATCTTTCAGCTCCAGATCAGCCGGCAACCCCTCTACCTGGAGCAGATAGTGCATGTAGGTAGTAGTATCTTTACGATTAAGCGAGGGGAGAGCGATGGTCTGAATCGACTGGGGCGACATGATTTGTAGTTGCGGCGTGGAAAGCAGCAGATCAATCCGCTCGTCCGCAAAGAGAACAAGGCTGATCAGCGGCTCACCGGCGCGTT
>JBDLIF010000236.1:0-4762 GCA_039714955.1 Pseudomonadota bacterium
CCGCCTTTGGTCGCAGCCATGGGCAGCTCCTACGGGTGAGCGGATTTGCTCAATCAAATCGCCCAAATCTCACCCAAATATGAACGTGATCTTCGGACAAATCATTTTTTCCGCAGCCCTTTAGTCATCCAGGTCGAAACCCACTGCACCCATAGCCCGATCAATAATGCCCAGGTCCCCCTCATAGTCGGGCACGCTGACGATGATCTCTTTCTTGTCTTTCAGTTTTTCAAGATCTTCGGCGGGTTCGATATCACCCTGAAAGCTGACCAGCTGATCACCTTCGAAGAACAGACTGAACTGTTTGATCTCACGCGGGTCGTTGCGTCTTTTCATGCTGAAAAAGTAGTCCCAACGCTCCTTGTGGAAGACATCCATCAGCAGGGGGGTGCCGAGCAGGAATCGGACCTGCCGTTTGGACATGCCGCTTTCGAGCTGGGCGACCATCTCGGGGGTAATGATGTTGCCCTGTTGGATGTCCGGTACATAGACCAGGGAGAAATCACGCCAACTGGAGCAGCCGCTCAATGCGATTGAGAGCCCGAGAATTAGGGAGATGTGAAACTTTTTCATTCTGAGTACAATCTGTTGAATCAGGGAATATTACCCTATTCAACTTAGGAACACACATGGTTGGGAGTCGTTGGTTTGGATAATCAGGAAATCAGGAAAGCAGGACTGAAAGTGACCCTGCCGCGTGTCAAGATCTTGGAATTGCTCGAGGAGAGCGAGCAGCGCCATGTCAGTGCCGAAGATGTCTATAAGATGTTGCTGGAGAACGATGAGGAGATCGGACTGGCTACCGTCTACCGGGTATTGACCCAGTTCGAGGCGGCAGGGCTGGTTACCCGGCATAACTTCGAAGGAGGGCATGCGGTATTCGAACTGGACCGGGGTGAGCACCACGACCATATCGTCTGTATCAACTGTGGCAAGGTCGCGGAGTTCATGGATGCCAGTATCGAAAAACGTCAGCAGGAGATCGCCAAGGAGCATGGGTTTGAGATGGCTGATCACTCCCTGATCATCTATGGGCGCTGTACCGATCCGAACTGTCCGGGGCGTAACAAGGTGTGATTAGTGATCTTCGTGTGCTGCGTGGTGAAAAAGGTGTTTTTATACGGAAACAGGTTAGCATGGCTTCAAGAGCCTTACTGAACGGCCGCCAGCTCGATCATCTCGCTGGCGTGGGCCAGGGTCTGATCGGTAATCTCCACCCCACCCAACATGCGGGCGATTTCATGTACCCGTTCCTGCTTATTCAGGGTGGTTATCTCGGTATGGGTCTGTTGTCTGGTTGAGCTTTTGTTGACCTGCAGATGCTGCTCGGCCTGCGCGGCCACCTGTGGGAGGTGGGTGACACAGAGGATCTGCCGGGAGTCTCCCAGATTGCGCAGCATCTGGCCCACTCGCTGGGCAACCCCCCCTCCTATGCCGACATCCACCTCGTCGAAGAGCAGGGTCGGTGTCTGACCATAACGAATGGTAGCCACCTGAATGGCCAGGCTGATACGTGAAAGTTCACCGCCGGATGCTACCTTGTTCAGGGGCTGCGGGGGCATGCCGGGATTGGCGGAGACGAGAAACTCAACCTGCTCCAGGCCGCCACTGCCAGCCGCGGACGCTTCTACCGGCCGCAATGCTGCACTGAATATCCCACCGGGCATGCCGATCTGCTGCATCGCCTCGCTGATCTCCTGGCCGAGCCGTTTGGCGGCTGTCCGGCGTTTGCCACTGAGTTCCCTGGCGGACTTGAGATAGGCTGCATGCTCATCCGCTACCTGGTTTTGCAGTTCGGTCAATGCCACGTCGGCATGCTCAAGCTGCTCCAGTTCCTCCTGGATCTGCCCCAGGCGTTCCGGTAGAACCTTCGGATTGACCCGGTATTTCCGGGCCATGTCATGAATCGCCTCCAAACGCTGCTCTATCTGCTGGAGTTCCGCGGGATCCAGCTCAAGACCAGCGAGATAGTCGCGCAGGAAGGCGAGGGTCTCGTCGATCTGGATCAGGGCGTTCTCCAGCATCTCGCGGGGTTCACTCAGGGACTCATCCAGTGGTTGCAGTGCATCGAACTCATCCGAGAGTCTGACCAGCAGGCCGCGGGCGGAGGGATCGGCCTCATCCAGGCCTTCCAGGATATAGTTGCAGCTGTTGCGTAGTTGCCCAAGATGGCTGAGACGCTTGTGGTCATGCGTGAGGGACTCAAGCTCGTCACTGCGGAGATTGAGGGCGGTCAACTCGTCTAGCTGAAACCGCAGCAGATCGAGCCGGGAGGCGCGATCGGCCGCCGCCGTCGTCAGTTCAGCGAGCTGTTGTTGGCTTTTACGATAGCGTTTGAAGCTGGCCGCCACCCGCCCGGCCAGGGCCATTTCACCCCCATAGGCATCCAGCAGGAGGCGCTGGTGGTTGCGCTTCAACAGGGACTGGTGGGCATGCTGGCCATGGATCTCCACCAGCAGGTTACCCAGCTCCTGCACCTGCTGGATGGGGGCGGGGCGGCCGTTGATGAAGGCCCGGGAACGCCCCTCCCGGGAGAGGACGCGGCGGATCAGGCAGGCATTGTCAGCATCCAGATCCTGCGCTTGCAGCCAGGCTCTGACCTCTGGCTGAGCGCGGATGTCGAAGTCGGCTGAGACCTCGGCCCGCTCGCTGCCACTGCGGATCATGGCGTTGTCCGCCCGGTCGCCCAGGGCCAATCCCAGGGCGTCGATCAGGATCGATTTACCGGCCCCGGTCTCTCCGGTGAGCACGCTGAAACCCGGCTGGAGTTCCAGTTCCTGGGCGGAGACGATGGCCAGATCGCGGATGAGGAGTTGGCTAAGCATTTTTTAGTAACTTGGGTACTTGCTCCAGCCCAGTTTGGCGCGCAGGACACTGTAGTGATCGTGGCCTTGGGGATGGATCAATCTGACCCTGTGCGTATCTTTTCGGATGCGAATGATTTCACCCTCCTTGACCGGAAGGGTCGTCTGTCCATCACAGGTCAGGTGAATCCCCTCCGCATGTCCTCTGGCCAGATGGATCTCTATCTCACTGTCGCCATCCACCACGATGGGGCGGTTGCTCAACGTATGGGGGCAGAGTGGCACCAATACCAGGGCATTCAGCGAGGGGTGCATCAGGGGGCCGCCACCCGACAGGGCATAGGCAGTGGAGCCGGTCGGGGTGGAGACGATCAGACCGTCGGAGCGCTGATCATTCACCAGCTGGCCGTTGATATAGGTCTCGAACTCTATCATGCGGGCAATGTTCCATTTATGCAGCACCACCTCATTGAGGGCGCGTACCCTACCGTTGGATTGCTTTCTTGCACCCACGTTCACCCTTAGCAGAAAACGCTCCTCTTCCTCATAATTGCCGGCCAGGATCTGATCCAGTCTGGGGCGGATCTCGGTCGGTGAGATATCGGTGAGGAAGCCGAGACGTCCCAGGTTGATGCCAAGCAGCGGGGTGTCATGCAGAGCCAGTCCACGGGCGGCGTGCAGCATGGTGCCGTCACCACCCACTACAATCACCAGGTCGCTGTGACAGGGCAGGTCGGTTTCAGAGGCGCTTGGAAGTGGCGAGTCATCCAGCAGGTGGCAGGTGTTATCTTCCAGCAAGACGTCTTTACCACACTCCTTCAGGTAGTCACAGAGCCGGTTGATGGTCTCCTTGACCGCGGGATCCCCCTGTTTGCCGATGAGTCCGATGCGTTGGAATGGGGTGGTCATGGGTAGGATTTCTGAAGCCTGATCTGCTGTCCGCCAGAAATAAAATGAAGTATACGCGCTGAAGAAGCAAAGTTAGCACGCTGTATGGGCCAAATCCAAGAACTCCTATGCATTTGTCTGCTTGACTGGAATGAGTCCAGTTGTTAGCGTTTCCATCCTTGGCACTCGAGGTGGAGGAGTGCTAATCGTTTCCTTGCGGAGCCAGTGTTGTCATCCAGTAAAAATATCAGCGAAACAAAGGTCAGTGAACGCGCCCAGCACTTTCTCAAGGTGTTGATCGAGCGCTATATCCGTGACGGTCACCCGGTGGGTTCCCGGACCCTGGCCAAGGATGCCGGTCTGGAGTTGAGTCCGGCAACCATCCGTAATGTGATGGCGGACCTGGAAGACCTGGGACTGGTGGCTTCACCCCATACCTCGGCCGGTCGCATACCCACGGTGACCGGCTTTCGGATGTTCATCGATTCCCTGCTCACCGTGCAGGACCTCAAGGCCCGTGAGGTGGAGCGGATTCGCGCCAACCTGAAAGGCAGTGGTGACTCGACGGAGATTCTGGCCTCGGCTTCACAACTGTTGTCAGGCGTGACCCATATGGCTGGGGTGGTTACCGTACCCAAACGGGAGCGCACCATCTTTCGCCAGATCGAGTTTCTGCCCCTCTCCAACCACCGGGTACTGGCTATCCTGATCACCGAGGATGGCGATGTGAATAACCGGATTCTGCATACCCACCGGGATTTTTCCCGGGCAGAGCTGGATCAGGCAGCCAATTTCCTCACCCACTCCTTCTCCGGAGAGGATATGCAGACCGTGCGTCACAGGGTATTGGAGGAGCTGAACGAGGCGCGGGAACACTTTGACCAGCGTATGGCCCAGGCCCTGCGGATGGCGGGTGAAGTGGTGGATGCCAGCGAGTCCAGAGAGGATTGTGTGATCGCCGGCCAGACCAATCTGATGGAGTTCAGCGACCTCTCCAGTCTGGGCCAGCTGCGTAAACTGTTCGATGCCTTTACCGAAAAGCGGGAGATCCTGCATCTGCTGGACCAGTT
>JBDLIF010000237.1:0-4757 GCA_039714955.1 Pseudomonadota bacterium
GGTTTTATCTTCCAAGAAGAGGGGGATTACATCATCACCGCGGAATTCGAATCCGGGGGTGAACCCTATATCCTCGATTTCCCGCTGCGCATAGGTGAGCCGGCGGCGGTGGGTCCTATGGTCATCGCGGCGGCGGTGATACTCATTGTACTCATCGGGGTGAGCGTGGTGCAGCGAAAGCGGATGCAGCGTCTGAAGGTGCGGGCTCATCAACAGGGTATCCGCGGCGCAAAGTAAGATTATGGCATCCCCCCTCGACACCATTGAATGGGATGGGCTGATTTGCCAGTCACCTGGATTTATGGCGCATCCCGGATTACCTTCATCATGGGCTGCGGTAGTGGTGCTTGCCATGCTCATTCTCGGGGTTTGGGCGTTTCTTCGTCCCGTCGATGCCCAGCAGCGGGCACGTTATTTCAGACTTTCCGAGCTGCCCTTGGTCGGGCGATGGATTCAGGAAATGACCGCCAGTCCCTGGCCGCTGTTGATTTTCAAGGTGGCGCTGGTAGCCGTGTTCCTGCTCGTTATCGTGGCGGGCCTGTTTGGGACGCCGATCCCGGAACGTAATATCGCCACGGCGCTAACCTGGAACCTGTGGTGGGCAGGGCTGATCGTCGCCATATTTCTACTGGGATCGGCATGGTGCGGGGTCTGTCCCTGGGATGCCCTGGCGACCTGGCTGGTGCGTCGGCGTTGGTGGCGGCGAGCGCATCCGAACAACAGTCTCAATCTGCGGGTACCCAAGGGTTTGCGCAACGTTTGGCCTGCATTGTTGATGTTCATTGGGCTGACCTGGCTGGAGCTGGGGGTAGGGGTCACTGTGAGCCCCTACGCTACCGCGGCGCTGGCCCTGTTGATGGTGGTGCTGGCCACCGTGTCCCTGGCCCTGTTCGAACGCAAGGCCTTTTGCCGCTATTTCTGTCCAGTGGGCCGTACGGTAGGCTTCTATGCCCAGCTTGCCCCCGTGGAATTGCGACCCATAGATGCCCAGGTCTGCGCCGATTGCACCACCCTGGAGTGTTATCACGGCAATGACAACGTGGAGCCCTGCCCGACTCATCTGGTGATGGGCCGTCTCACCCAGAACACCTACTGTACTTCCTGCGGAAACTGTACCCAAAGCTGTCCCCACCAGAATATATCCTGGCGGCTGCGACCCCAGAGCCTGGAGGCCATCAGCGGTGCCCGTCCTCATTGGGATGAGGCCTGGTTCATGCTCGGGCTGTTGGCCCTGACCAGTTTCCATGGATTGACCATGATGCCCTTCTGGGAGATCTGGATGAGTCAACTTGCACAGTTCATCGGTGACTCGGGACAGCTGCTGTGGAGCTTTACCATCGGCCTGCTGGTGAGCATGGCGATCCCTGCTGCCTTGTATGCCTCGGTAGTGGCTGCGACAGGTTGGCTATCGGGGACCCATTTACCCTTCAAACGCCTGTTCTCCGGGCTGGCCTTTGTCACCTTGCCGCTGGCCTTTGCCTATCACCTGGCGCATAACCTGAATCACCTGGTTCGGGAAAGCGGTGGGGTAGGGGCGCTGTTCCTCAATCCCCTGGGTGAGGGGGCCCAACCCATGAGTGCGGCGGAGAAACACCTCAGACATATGGACCTGCTCATCTCTCAGGATCTGTTGTTCGCCCTGCAGGCTGGACTGATCGTTTTTGGTTTTTGGATCGCATTGAAGGTGTTGCGCCATCGGGGTACCAGCCTATTAACTACCGATGCCGGCATTACCGGGTGGCAGACCTTGCCCATGTTGTTGTTTATCACTGGGATGACGGTATTCAATCTGTGGCTATTGATGCAACCCATGGTGATGAGGATGTAACCCGTGGCTACAGAACAAATGGATCGACGCGCGTTTTTTAGAAGAGGTCTGGACAAGGCTGCAAAGGCCGCGGTCAAACATGCCGATGCCAGGGTTTCAAGGTATGCCAAGCACTGGATACGACCGCCTTTTGCCCTGGCTGAACTGGAATTTCTGTTGGCCTGTACGCGCTGTGACGATTGTATCGACGCCTGTCCTCACCAACTCATCTTTCCCTTGCCGGCAAGACTGGGGGCTCAGGTCGTTGGAACCCCCGCCTTGGATCTATTGAACAAGGGTTGTCAACTGTGTGAGGATTGGCCCTGCGTGGCCGCTTGTGAGCCGGGCGCACTGAAGCGTCCCGCTGAACAAGATGAGTCGGGTATCGAGCCCCCACGGCTTGCCTTCGCCTGGATCGATACCCAGCGTTGCCTGCCTTATTCAGGTCCTGAATGTGGTGCCTGTGCCGCTAGTTGTTCGGTTCCGGGCGCCATGGTCTGGGAGGGGGAGAGACCACGCATTGATCCTGATCTCTGTGTCGGTTGTGCCCTGTGTCGAGAACATTGCATCGTAGAACCCAAGGCCGTAGAGATCCGCTCTTTGCATGGACAAACGGACAAGACGTATAAGAACGACAATTAAAGTACAGGATGTGACATGAACGATATATGTCTGGATTCCAAGGAATTGAAAGGCCAACTACTGGATACCCACGGACGCAGGATCGACTATGTGCGTTTGTCAGTCACCGATAAATGCAACCTGCGTTGTTTCTACTGTCTGCCCAAGGGGTTCCGGGGCTTTGAAGAGCCTGGGCACTGGCTCAGTTATGAAGAGATCGAGCGGGTCATTCGCGCCTTTGCAGTGCTTGGTGTGCACCGGGTCCGACTCACCGGGGGCGAACCCCTGGTGCGCAAACATCTGGCGGACCTGGTACGGTGCCTCTCGGTATTGCCGGGCATCGATGATCTATCTTTGAGCACCAATGCCACGCTGCTGGCACGGGATGCCCTCGGTTTGAAAGATGCCGGCATTTCACGCATCAATGTCAGTCTGGATACCCTCAGAGCTGAACGGTTTACGCAGATTACGGGAGGGCAACTCGAGCCCGTCATCGAAGGTCTTATGGCAGCGAAAGCCGCCGGGTTCGCGCCCATCAAGATCAATATGGTCGCCATGCAGGGGATCAATGATGATGAATTCGAGGATATGGTCGAGTTCTGTTTGGAACATGGGTTTACGTTGCGCTTCATCGAACCCATGCCCATGGGCAGCACCGGGCGCGAGGCCGCCGACCATTATATAGACCTGCAACTGGTCAAGAAAAACCTGTCGAAACGCTTCGAATTGATTCCTGGTATGGTGCCTGGCGGTGGTCCCGCGCGTTATGTCCAGGTCAAGGGCAGTAATCTGTGCATCGGTTTTATCACCCCTATTTCACAACACTTCTGCGAAACCTGTAACCGCGTGCGTCTGTCCGTAGACGGCACGCTTTACCTGTGTCTGGGCAAAGACCATTCCTACCCATTGCGTCCCTTACTTCGGCAGGGAATCAGCGATGATGGTTTGAGGGCCGCGATCCTGGAGGCATTGGAAAAAAAGCCGGCTCATCACAACTTTCAGGATCCTGCTGAACAGGTCCTGCGGTTCATGTCGATGACGGGGGGGTAAACATACCCATGACGGTTGGCAATTCGAAAATAGGGTCAGAGTCCGAGAGTAGAGTCCGAAAATAGGGTCACCATTTGGCCGTGTCAATAGGCAAAGAATGCCCCGATGGTCGTGGGCGATGATGTGGTACCTGATCGGTGGCGTTTGAGCCGAACAATGTCTGATCGTAGCGCGCTACGGCTTGCGGCTCGTCTGTGTCAAAATAGGTCCATTGCCAATGGAGACTATTTGACATGTCCCAAGTCCAACGATCGATTTTCATTACTGGTAACAGCTCTGGCCTTGGTCGCGGTCTGAGCGCCGCTTTTCTGAAACGAGGCTACCGGGTTTATGGTTGTAGTCGCCGGGGTTGTAACGGTCTTGCGGGGGATCTCAAAGACATCCACTGCGATCTGACCGACTTCGATGCCATACCCGCCGCCATGGAGACCTTGCTGGGGGAAGCCGGCGGTCTCGATTTGGTGTTACTGAATGCGGGCATACTAGGCGAGATCAAGACCATGCCCAAGACCTCCATGGACGAGATCCGGCGCATCATGGACATCAATGTCTGGTCCAACAAGTTGCTCTTGGACTGGTTACTGGCCTGGGAGCGGCCCGTCAAACAGATTATTCTTATCTCCTCAGGGGCGGCTGTATTGGGCAACAAGGGTTGGGGCGGTTATGCCCTCTCCAAGGCGACGCTCAACATGCTGGCTCGGCTCTATGCCCACGAATTCCCCAACACCCATATCAGCGCACTGGCCCCCGGCCTGATAGACACGGCCATGATGGATTATCTTTGCAAGGAGCCAGACCCGATGTTGTATCCTGCCCTGAATCGACTCCGCAACGCTCGGGGCACCGATGTCATGGCATCACCGGATGTCGCAGCAGAACGGATCATCTCTGTGCTGGAAGATGTTCGGGGATTTCCCAGCGGCAGTTTTGTGGATATCCGCCAAATACTGGAACCGGAAGAGTACCAAAAGCTAATGTCCGTTCGGCATCAGAGCAGTAGCGCGCCCGTTAAGGACTGATGTTTCATTCCCTGATAAGGAAACGGTAAAAAGCTTATCCGCAACAGGTAAATCAATCTTATGGCCATAACAAATAAAGCCCCCTTACTGGCCGCCTTATTAATCACAGCCATAAATCTCACCGGTTGCTCGCGCGATGATATTGTTGGACAAGGATCTCGACCCGTCATTCCGCACACCGCCACTCGGTTTGAATATATTCCAAATGCCCCCATGATTGATCTTTTCGCAGAAGATAAAAACTCACATGGCAGCGCACA
>JBDLIF010000238.1:0-4739 GCA_039714955.1 Pseudomonadota bacterium
GGATGACTCGGTGGTGAGGGTAATGGAGGGGGCACCGCGGCTGCTGCGGCGAGCCCGGGGCTATGCCCCCAGTCAGATTCAATTACCCCCTGGTTTCGCATCGGCCGATGATCTGCTGGCCCTCGGAGGGGAGCTGAAAAACACCCTCTGTCTGTTAAAGGATGGTCAGGCAATCCTCTCCCAACACCTTGGGGACCTGGAAAATGAAGCCACCTTCAGGGACTTCACCAAAACCCTCGATCTCTACCGCCGGCTCTATGATCACCAGCCCAGCCTGCTGGTGGGAGACCTGCACCCCAACTACCGCACCACCCGGTTCGGCCGGGAATTGGCCCAAGAAATGGGCGTGGCATGGCGGCAGGTGCAGCACCATCATGCCCATATCACCAGCGTAATGGCGGAGAATCGGCGGCCTCTGGATGCCGGGCCGGTGTTGGGCATCGCCCTGGATGGATCGGGCTATGGTGCTGACGGCACCATCTGGGGCGGTGAATTTCTGCTCGCCGATTATCTGGGGTTCGAGCGGCTCGGCCTGTTCCGGCCGGCGCCGCTGCCCGGCGGCGCCAGGGCGATCCTGCAGCCTTGGCGCAACAGCTTTGCCCAGCTGCATACCCAGTTTGGCTGGGAGGCGATCCTGGCGAGTTGGGGTACTCTGGAACCGATTCGCTGGCTCAATCGGCAACCGGTGGATATGCTGACCGGCATGATCGAGCACAAGCTCAACTCGCCCCTGAGCAGCTCCTGCGGGCGCCTGTTCGATGCCCTGGCGGTACTGCTCGGCATCTGCCGGGAGGGGATCAGCTATGAGGGGCAGGCCGCCATCGAGCTGGAGGCCATGCTGAGTGAAAATGCTCCGGTTGATCAATCGGGTTATCAATTTGAGCTGGTTCCCTCAGAATTGGGCCTGATGCTCGACCCAATCCCTTGCTGGCAAGCGGTGCTGTCAGACCTGGCCCAGGGTGTAGCACGGGAAGCGATTGCGGCAAGGTTCCATCGCGGGCTGGCAGACGCCGTTGCTGAAATGGCCGTGCGTCTGGCCGGGCGGCATGGGCTCACCAGCGTCGCGCTCTCGGGCGGGGTGTTTCAAAATCGTACCCTGTTCGAGCGGGTGGTTGAGAATCTTCGGGCCAGCGGCCTGAATCCGTTGACCCATCAGCTGGTTCCCGCGAATGACGGTGGACTCTCACTGGGCCAGGCGGTCATCGCGGCAGCCAGGCGTATCAGGGGCGCTGACAGTTGCTAGAATGTACTTATTCAGATCACAACCAAAAACGCGGTTTTTGCTTGTGACCAAAGGGGAGAGTGAGACTTCTCCCCTTTGGAAACCCCAAAATCTAAAGAAGTAACTATTCAACAGCCCCTTAATGCGGGGCTGCTGAATAGTTACGCTAAGATTATATTAGGTACTGTCCTAAGGTGTTTTCACATGACGACTCACTTCCCCACAAAATATTGGCACAAGCTCGCGGATGGCCGCGTGCAGTGTGACCTCTGTCCCCGTTACTGCCATATCAAGGAGGGCAAGCAGGGCTTCTGTTTCGTACGGGAGAATCACCAGGGCGCCGTGGTGCTCAATACCTATGGTCTCTCCAGCGGGTTCTGTGTCGACCCCATCGAGAAAAAGCCCCTCAATCACTTCCTGCCCGGCACGCCGGTGCTCTCTTTCGGCACCGCCGGCTGCAATCTGGGCTGCAAGTTCTGCCAGAACTGGGATATCAGCAAGTCCCGGGAGATGCACACCCTGGCGGACGAGGCCTCCCCGGAGACCATCGCCAGGGCGGCCCACGCACTGGGTTGCAGAAGCGTGGCCTACACCTATAACGACCCGGTGATCTTCCACGAGTACGCCATTGACGTGGCCAAGGCCTGTGCCGAATTCGACATCAAATCGGTGGCGGTGACCGCGGGCTATGTCTGTGCGGAACCCCGCGCCGAGTTCTACCGCTACATGGACGCCGCCAATGTGGACCTGAAGGCGTTCACCGAGGCGTTCTATCACAAGCTGACCGGCTCCCATCTGGAACCGGTGCTGGATACCCTGAAATACCTGAAGCATGAGACCGACGTCTGGTTCGAGCTGACCACCCTGTTGATCCCAGGTGAGAATGACTCGGAGGCCGAGCTGGAGGCCATGACCCAGTGGGTGGTGCGGGAGTTGGGCCCTGATGTGCCGATGCACTTCTCCGCCTTTCATCCCAGCTGGAAGATGATGGATCATCCCCGCACCCCACCGGCCACCCTGAAGATGGCCCGCCGCATTGCCCTCAAAAACGGGGTTCACTATGCCTATGTGGGCAATGTGCATGACCCGGAAGGGGACAGCACCTGGTGCCACCATTGCGGTGCACTGCTGATCGGGCGGGACTGGTATGAACTGAGCGAATGGAACCTGACGCCCAGGGGCGAGTGCCAGGCCTGCGGCGCCTCCTGTGCCGGTGTGTTCGAGGCGCAACCGGGGGTGTGGGGAGCAAAGCGGCAGCCGATCCGGCTGGCGAGCTATCGTTAAGCTTGCCTTGATATCGAGTCTTTTTGCTACCATTATTAGGAAAGCGTCGATTAAAGCCATCCCTGGCTTCATCAGCGTACGGAAACGAAAAATGCGATTTTCCGTTTCCTTCATTAGTTTGCATCCGTTTGCCCGTTTCGTTCGTTTGTATAGATGACCCATGAGTTTTCATGCGGTGTTTACCCATAACCAACCAAATCAGAGGAATCAGACAATGAATCATTCAGCACGTACGAAATCCGCCCTGGCCGCCATGCTTGCCGCTGGCGCGATGCTTGCCATGAATACGGCCTCGGCCGTTCCCGATGCCCCCAAGTCCTGGGAAAAATGTGCGGGCATTTCAAAGGCGGGTAAAAACGATTGTGGTTCGCTGGACAAAAAGCATAGCTGTGCCGGCCAGTCGACCGAGGCCAATTCGTCACAGGAGTGGGTCTACGTACCCGCTGGAACCTGCGAGAAAATCAGCGGTGGCAGTGTCGCTGCCGTAAAGCCCGCCAAGTAACCCATGATGGCGACCACGTTCCCCACCGGGGGGCGTGGGTCGGTGTCCGGTGTCGGCATCGGCCTGCGCGATCCTCACTTCAAAGAGCTTTTATCCGAGCGGCAACCCGTGCCATGGCTGGAACTTCTCGCGGATAATTTTCTCGCCCCCGGGGGATTAACCGAACTCCAGCTAAACAGGGTCATCAAGGATTATCCGGTTACCCTGCATTGTGTTGGCATGAACCTGGGAGGCGTCGATCCACTGAATTTCGACTATCTCGGAACTATTCGGGATCTTGCCGGACGTGTTGCCCCCGCCTGGATCTCAGACCACCTCTGCTTCACTCAATTCCAGGGCCACCATTACCACGATCTCTTGCCTCTGCCCTATACGGACGAAGCCATCCGGCATGTGGCCCAGCGTATCCGGCGGGTACAGGACTTCCTTGGCACCCGCCTGCTGGTGGAAAACGTCTCCGCCTATCTGAAGTCCGACTCCCCGATGAGTGAAGCGGAATTTTTCTCCGCGGTAGCCGAGGAGGCAGACTGCGATCTGCTTGTCGATGTCAACAATCTCTACGTAAATCAGGTGAATCTTGGGTTTGACGCCTTTCAGGCGCTACGGGGTCTTCCCTTACAACGGATTCGTGAGATCCACCTGGCGGGTTATGAGGCCAAGGGACGTTACCTGATTGATGCGCACAACAACCGGGTGAGCGAACCGGTATGGGAGCTGTTTGCGCAACTGATGGCACTGGTGCCCGATGTCCCTGTTTGTATCGAATGGGACAACGATATTCCGCCCCTCGAGGTGTTACTCGATGAGGCCGCTCAGGCCGCTGCGATCGTGGAACGGGCGAGGACCGAAGTGGCATGAACACAATGGCTGGATGGCAGCGATCCCTGGTCGAAGCGATCGAATCGGATGCGCAGTCGGCTCGTCTGGCAGAGCAGGGCCATGTCCGTACGACTAAGGGTGTGCTGGAGGAAGGTCTTGCGATCTACCGCAACAACAGCCTTGGTTCGCGCGCCTTGGCCCTCGAATCGGTCTATCCGGTCTGTCTGAGATTGATTGGCGGCGAATCCTTTCGTGGCCTGGCGCGTGAGTTTGCCAGACGCCATCCCTCGACCCACCCGGATCTCAATCTGTATGGTGACGGTTTTTCGGTTCTGCTCGACGAGGTGGTTCGAACCTATGCTGAATTCGATCGTCTACCCTGGCTGGCCGATCTGGTACGCCTGGAGTGGCTATGCCATCGGGTCTACTACCAAGCGGATGATGCACCACTGGATCTCAGTCAATTGCAGGGAAATGACGCCCACGGACTCCACCCTCGGCCCAGCAGCTGCCTCGCCTGGCTGCATACCACCTGGCCGGTCCATGAGATATGGCTGACCCATCAGAACGATGCCGACCCGCCGGCCATGCAGGTAGAGGAGGGTGACTGGTACCTCGTGGTTGAGCGCAAAAACTATCGGGCGGAGCCGGTAATATCCGATTCTGGCACCCTGGATCTACTCGATGCCTGCGCGTCGGGCGCCACACTCGGCGAAATCGCTGACGACCCTCGACTGGATGCCGAAGGCCTGGGTGAACTGGTGCTCCGGGGTTGGATCGGCAGGCTTGAGTAGAACAGACATGCAGTATGACCGCGATAGGGGCCACGGAAAAAAAGATTCCTGATTACCCCTGATATTCAGCTACTCTGACGGCTGAGATTGTCCATAAGTACCGGGCGTATCTGGGGCG
>JBDLIF010000239.1:0-4739 GCA_039714955.1 Pseudomonadota bacterium
CAGCTTGGGGCGGGTATCCGTGGTCATGATAGTCTTGGAGGCCTCTTCCCAGCCCAGTTCATCCAGCCCTGCAATGGCATCAGGCATGGCCTGCACCATCCGCTCCAGCGGCAGATTCTCACCAATGACACCGGTGGAGAAGGGCAGCACTCGATCCAACCCGCACCCCGTCCTTGCAGCCAGGGCCTCGCAGCTTTGGAGAGCATCCCGCATGCCCTGGTCACCGGTTCCCGCATTGGCATTTCCGGAGTTGACCAGCAGATAACGGGGGCTGGCGGCCCGCAGATGCCTGCGTGCAACATGCACCGGGGCGGCACAGAAGGCATTCCGGGTGAAGACGCCGGCACAGCTGGCGCCTTCCCGCAGTTCGATGACCAGTAGATCATTCCGCCCGGGGTACTTGATACCGGCCGCCGCCACCCCAAGCCTGATACCGGATACTGGCAGAAAATGTCGGGTCATGGGTCGCGCTTATGCATCCAACCAGAGCGTCAGCTCAACCGGCCATGACACTGTTTATACTTCTTGCCCGAACCGCAGGGGCAGGGTTCATTGCGCCCGATCTTGCGTCCTTCCCGCACAAAGGGCTGGTGCTCTTCCTCTACAGCCACAGCTGCTTCGGCAGCCCGCCCTTCATCAGCCAGGCCTTGGAACTCCTCATGTTTGAACTCAAAATCCCTCTCCGGCTGCTGTTGTTCCTGCATGGCCATCTGTTCCGGATACTGCACCTGCACCTTTGAGAGCATCCCGGTGACTTCCCGTTTGATGCTGTCCAACATGCCGGAAAACATCTCGAAGGCCTCCCGCTTGTACTCCTGTTTGGGGTTTTTCTGGGCATAACCCCGCAGGTGAATACCCTGACGCAGATAATCCATGGATGCCAGATGCTCCTTCCAGTGACTGTCCACAGTCTGCAACATGACCGCCTTTTCAAAGTGACGCATGGCATCGCTGCCGGTCGCCTCTTCCTTCTCTTTGAAGCTTGTCTCGAGTGTTTCCAGTATGCGCCTTTGCAGGGTCTCTTCATGCAGATCGTGATCCTCATCCAACCACTGCTGAATGGGCCAGTCGTCACCAAACTCCTCTTCCAGCGCCTCACTCAGACCCGCCACATTCCACTGCTCCTCCATGCTCTGTAGCGGCACATAGGTATGGAAGATCTCATTCAACGCATCCACACGCAGGGCCGCAATGGAACCGGAGATGTCATCCGTCTCCATTAACTCATTACGCTGTTCATAGACCACCTTACGCTGATCATTGGCCACGTCGTCGTATTCCAACAGCTGTTTACGGATGTCGAAGTTACGCCCCTCCACCTTGCGCTGGGCATTCTCGATCGCCTTGCTCACCCAGGGGTGCTCTATGGCTTCACCCTTCTCCATGCCCAGCTTCTTCATCATGCCACCCACCTTGTCGGAGGCAAAGATACGCATCAAACTGTCTTCCAGAGAGAGATAGAAGCGGCTGGAGCCCGGGTCGCCCTGGCGCCCCGAGCGGCCACGCAGCTGATTGTCAATGCGTCGGGATTCGTGCCGCTCGGTGCCCACCACATGCAAACCCCCGGCCCCCAGCACCTGCTGGTGGATCTGCTTCCAGGACTCATTAATCTCTTCGTCCCTGGCCGGATCCGAATTAGCCTCCAACTCGACCTCCAGGTTGCCCCCCAACACGATATCGGTACCGCGGCCCGCCATGTTGGTAGCGATGGTCACCGCCCCAGGTCGACCGGCCTGGGCGACGATGCCCGCCTCCTGCTCATGGTGTTTGGCATTCAGCACCTTGTGCTCCACCTTCGCCTGGTTCAGCATGTTGGAGACCAGTTCCGAGGTCTCGATGGAGGCGGTGCCCACCAGCACGGGCTGACCCCGTTTCACACAGTCCTGGACATCCTCAAGGATCGCCTCGTACTTCTCATCTGGCGTCAGATAGATCAGATCGCCCATGTCGTCACGGATCATCGGCTGGTTGGTGGGAATCACCACCACCTCCAGCCGATAGATCTGCTGGAATTCGAAGGCCTCGGTATCCGCGGTGCCGGTCATACCCGCCAGCTTCTTATAGAGCCGGAAGTAGTTCTGGAAGGTGATGGAGGCCAGGGTCTGATTCTCATTCTGGATTTCGACCCGCTCCTTGGCCTCGACCGCCTGATGCAGGCCATCGGACCAGCGGCGTCCCGGCATGGTGCGGCCGGTGAACTCGTCGACGATAATCACCTGGCCATCCTTCACGATGTACTCGACATTCTTCTGAAACAGCGCATGGGCACGCAACGCAGCATTCACATGGTGCATCAACATGATGTTGTTGGAATCATAGAGACTGGCGCCCTCCGCCAGCAATCCAGCCTCGGTGAGCATCTCCTCCACATGCTGGTGTCCCTCCTCGCTGAGGAATGTCTGGCGCGCCTTCTCATCCACGGAGAAGTCACCCGGCCCAAAATCGGGCTTACCCTCCTCATTGGTGATCGGATCCTGACGGGTCAGGCGGGGTATGATTTCATCGACGGATTTGTAGAGTTCCGATGAATCATCCGTAGGACCTGAGATAATCAGCGGTGTTCTTGCCTCGTCGATCAATATCGAGTCCACCTCGTCCACAATGGCATAGAAGGGTGGTCTTTGTACCCGCTGCTCAGAGCTGAAGGCCATGTTGTCGCGTAGATAATCGAAGCCATATTCGTTGTTGGTACCATAGGTGATGTCGGCCCCATAGGCCTCGGCCCGACTGACCGGCCTGAGATGTGGATAGCCGCCCGCGGAACCATCATATGCCGGATCAAGCAGATAGGATGAGCTGTCCGGACCCATGCCGCCAGACGAATTGATCACCCCCGTGGTGAGACCGAGATAATGGTAGAGGCGTCCCATCCAGGCCGCATCACGCCGGGCCAGATAGTCGTTTACCGTCACCACATGCACACCCTGGGCCGGCAGGGCGTTGAGATAGGCCGCCAGGGTGGCCACCAGGGTCTTGCCCTCACCGGTGCGCATCTCGGCAATCTTGCCCTGATGCAAGACCATGCCCCCGATCATCTGCACATCGAAATGGCGCATCTTCAGCACTCGGCGACCGGCCTCACGAACGACGGCAAATGCCTCGGACAGCAGGCTGTCCAGCGTCTCGCCCTGCTCCAGCCGCTGGCGGAACTCCTGGGTCTTGGCACTCAGTTCACTATCTGAAAGGACCTCAATGTCGGCTTCCAGCTTATTGATCTGGAGAACCGCCTTGGACATCTTTTTTATCAAACGGTCGTTACGGCTACCGAAGATCTTTTTGAATATTTTGTTGACCATCTATCAAGGTTTCCATGAAAAAAGCGAAATCTGACGATCATACCTTAACCGCCGTTTGACATGAAGAATTAGTACTCCTTCAAGGAGTACTGAAGGGGGATGAAGTAGGGTGTGAGAACCTTCCCTATGGAAAGCGTCTCAGGGAGTTGCTCTCAGGTCTGATCCTGGCTGCGCTTGACCTGAACATATTTGGCGGGATTAACCGGCTTACCATTACGCAGTACCTCGAAATGGACATGCGGTCCGGTAGAACGGCCACTGGAGCCCATGCTGCCGATGGTCTGCCCCGGTCTGACTCGGTCACCGATCTCCACCAGGATCTCCTTGTTGTGACCATAACGGGTAACATAGCCCTTGCCATGAGCGATTTCGACCAGTTCTCCGTAACCCTGGCGCTCGCCTGACCAGGTAACCAGTCCGGCTGCCACCGCAACCACATCCGAACCCTCTTTACCGGCAAAATCCATGCCTTTGTGCATGGCGCGTTTACCGGTGAAGGGATCATTACGCATTCCGTAATAGGAGGAGATCCAGCCCTTTCTGATGGGTTTGCCGGCGGGATGGAGAGTCTCTTCCAATCTGGAATTCATGATCAGGTCTTCCATAAGACTCAACTGCTGCTCACGACTGCTGATCTTCTCCTGCAGCAGCGCAAGTTCCTGCGTCAGACCGGGAAGCGCGGATTCGCCAGTCGGGTTTTCTAACGCTTCCGGACCACCCAGCGCGGGTGACTCGCTGAACCTGAACTCTCCCTTGTCCAAATTACCTATATCTACCAGACGCTCACCCAAGGCATCCAAACGCAACAGATGTGACTGCAACTGGCCAATACGAATTGCGAGTGCGTCGACCTGGCTTTGCGCATTCAGTTTCGTGTCCTTCAGAAATTGCCTTTCCTGCTCGAAGGTCTGTTCTAAAGAGGTTACCAACTGATGCTCAGGAAACTCCACATCCTGCAGGCCAGCCTGATAACCGACCCACAGCATAATAGCACCGAACGACAAAAAAATACCTACAAATACAGAACCATAGAACCAGCGCATTGCACGACTGCAAGTCTGGCCTATGCCCCGCAGGTAGATAACTCTCATTGTTTCACTAAGGGTCTGTTTCACTATAAAATCAACCATTGTTACGGACACAAGGCCGCAAACTTTAACATTAATTGACTTAAAAGTGGTTGACTAAATGAAGATGCAGCCCTTTCTAATCGCCTTAGGTGCCAATGCATGAAGCCTGTTAACGACCTTCTCAACTCGGCAAGATCTCTCTCCTGGTTGAGTAAGAAGTTGGCAGAACAGCAATCTCTCCTGAAACAAGTACGTCTGCTGCTCCCCTCCCCCCTTGACGATCACTGCAGCAGTGCCGTCCTACAGAATGGGAGGTTGGTTCTGCTGGCGGATTCCCCAGTATGGGCCAGTCGCCTGCGCTATTTAAGCCATA
>JBDLIF010000240.1:0-4735 GCA_039714955.1 Pseudomonadota bacterium
CCGAGGAGCACTGGGATGTAATCCGCTTCATCCGCGATTACTACGAAGAGCATCGGGTCCAGGCCCAGGTGCGCGACATGATCAAACACTTCAAGGATGCCTGGGGTCCTGAACACGGCAACAATCACTATCTGCATGATCTCTTCCCCAAGGGAGGACCCCAGAAGCAGGGTAACCGGCTGGCGGGTATCCGCAGAACCAAGGGTGAACATTGAAAATAACCAAAGACAAGGTGGTTAGCATCGAATATCGGATGGTGGATCAGGCAGGCAACCTCATCGACAGCAGTGACCATGCTGAGCCCCTCTCCTTCATTCAGGGCCGTGCCAAGCTGTTGCCTGCCGTCGAGGAGAAGGTCGTGGGACATGGTGTCGGAGAGCGACTGACCTTCACCCTGGAGCCCGAGCAGGCCTATGGTGAACGTGACGACGACCTGATGCGGGTGATATCACGCGACCGATTCGTCCATCATGAGGAATTGAGGGTGGGGATGACGTTCACAAGCGGCAGGGCCGGACACCAGCGGCTGGTGACCCTGGTCGACCTGAATGATGATAAAATCACGGTTGACGCCAACCATCCATTGGCTGGACAGCGTCTGAAAGTCGATCTGGTTATCATCGATGTGCGAGAGGCGCTCGAAGATGAGCTGGCTACTGGCGTCGTCCAAGAGATGGCCGATATCTATGCCCGCGAACAGGAGCAGGCGCGTATACAGGGGGTGCCGGTTAAGGGCCCGAAATAATACACGTTGCGACCGCCTGGAATCAGCACGGGAACAAGCCGCCCTCGGCAGAAGACTACCCCTAGGACTTGGCCTGCCCCCTGTACGTGGATTTAAGTTGAGATGCCGGAACCGGCGTAAAAACCATCCCTGTCTCGCTGCAGTTCCTCTTCAAAGCTGTAGTGACGATCGTCCTCCACCTGTGCCGCCTCACGAGTCTTGCGTCCGTTGTGGAAAAGCAGTCGCTCAACCACCGCATTGATATCGCTGAAAGGTGGCACCTTTAATTCCAGCAAACGGTCGTATACCGCCTGATCCAGAGTAACCTGTACCTGCTTGCCCATATTTCACCTCCAGAGTGAGTGCCGTGAATGTCTATCGAGTCTTCGCCTCAGACCGTCGAGTCAAAATCCTACCTTGACATGAAAGAATTGCCTCACACGGAGGCACAGAGACACGGAGATGAATAAAGAGGTCATGTACCTATATGTAGGTACAAGTAGCAACGCATTAGGGCAGGAAGCCCATAAGTAGAATAACGCAGGAGCCGCTCTCGAGGAGCAGTTGCCAGCTCATTCATCTCTTTTTCTCCGTGTCTCCGTGTGAGAACATTTTTTCTTATTAAATAGTAGACTGTTTTGCTAGGTTTACTACATTACTCAAATCGTCAGTTGCAATCTTGCTGAATCGAGCGCAAAGCCCTCAACTCTTTGTGGGTAGTTCGTAAGCGACCAAAAAAGTCTTTACAGCGCCCCGTTGGATCTCTGTGGGTGAATATTTTTCAGTTGGTAGAGGTGCTTACTGGGACTATCGTGAGCTGGTCGGCGCTACTCCAAAAGTGGTATTTTGCTTATCGAATTCAATTAATTCAATTGGTTAGCGTTTGATTTGGATCAACTTTAATGGTCCGGCATTACCTTAGTATTATCCCTCTGTTTCCCGCGGATTCGACCTTCGTGGGAAATCAGAGGCAGTTTCTAAATCATACATAGAGCGGAGATCCGAGATGCCCACTCAGAAATATAAACAAATCTCGGTGCTGACCATGAACACCGTTGCGTTTGCGGTGAATTTTGCGGTCTGGACCATGTTTTCCGTCATCGGTATCAAGATCAAGCAGGAGCTGAGCCTCAGCGAGACCGAGTTCGGTCTGCTGGTGGCGACGCCGATCCTGACCGGGTCCCTGGTGCGACTACCCCTGGGATTGATGACCGACCGCTTCGGCGGGCGCATTGTCTATTTTATCCAGATGTTGCTGGTGGCCATCCCCACTTATGGGCTGTCGTTTGCCACGGAGTATTGGCAATATCTGGTGATTGGCCTGTTCGTGGGTCTGGCAGGCGGCTCTTTTGCCATCGGTATCGCCTACACCTCCGCCTGGTTTCCCAAGGAGCGCCAGGGTACGGCCATGGGGATCTTCGGTGCCGGCAATGCCGGGGCGGCGGTGACCAATCTGGTGGCGCCCCTTATCGTGGTGGCCGCGGGCTGGCGTGCGGTGCCGGAGATCTATTCCCTCGCCATGCTCGTCATGGCCGTCCTGTTCTGGTTCACGACCTATCCCGACCCCCTGCATGAAGAGCGCAAGAAGAGCAAGACCCGCATCTCACTGGCCGATCAACTGGCGCCACTCACGGAGGCCCGGGTCTGGCGATTTGGGCTGGCCTACTACTTTGTCTTCGGCGGCTTTGTCGCCCTGGCCCTGTGGCTGCCGAAGTACTACGTCGGCGAGTATGGGCTCGGCCTGAAAGAGGCTGCCTTCATTACCATGTTCTTTACCCTGCCCTCCGGGCTGATCCGCGCCCTGGGTGGCTGGATGTCGGACAAGTGGGGTGGGAGCAAGGTGACCTGGTGGGTGTTCTGGGTGAGTATCGTCTGCCTCTTCATCGTCTCCTACCCACCCACCACGCTGACTATTCACGGCATCGAGGGTGATGTCTCGATGAGCGTTGGTATCGGCATTGTGATGTTCACCGTGCTGATCTTCATCGTCGGTATCGCCCAGGGTATAGGCAAGGCCAGCGTCTACCGCAGTCTGGCCGACCATTATCCCTCCAACATGGGCTCGGTGGGTGGCATGGTGGGTGTTATCGGCGGTCTGGGCGGCTTTACCCTGCCCATCATGTTCGGTATCGCCGCGGATGCGATCGGTGTGCGTAGCAGTTGCTTCATGTTGATGTATGTCGTCCTGGCGGGGGTCATGATCTGGACCTGGGCAGCCGCCAAGGGTGAACGCGAAGCCATCCTGCAGGAACATGAAGGACTGCGCGACGAGTTGGTGCGTGACGGCCTGGTGGATGTCCACCCGGGGCGGAGGGTCTGGCTTACCGACTGGCGTCCGGAGGATGCTGAGTTCTGGAACTCCACCGGTCGCTCCATTGCCTATCGCAATCTGTGGATCTCCATGCCGGCGTTGTTGCTCTCCTTCGCGGTCTGGGTAGTCTGGAGTATGGTGGTAGTGGAGTTGCCGAAGGTAGGCTTCGATTTCACCACCAGCGAACTGTTCTGGCTGGCCGCGCTGCCCGGATTGTCAGGCGCGATCCTGCGTCTGCTCTACTCTTTTGTGGTGCCCATCTTCGGTGGACGTAACTGGACGGTATTCAGCACCGCCTCGCTGCTGCTCCCAACCCTGTGGATGAGCATCGCCGTGCAGAATCCCAACACCCACTATGCGGTGTTTGTGGTGATCGCACTGCTGTGTGGTTTCGGCGGCGGTAACTTCTCGTCGAGCATGGCCAATATCAGTTACTTCTTCCCCAAGAAGATGCAGGGAACAGCCCTGGGTCTGAATGCCGGTATCGGTAATCTGGGCGTGGCCCTGGTCCAGGCCGTGACTCCGGTTGTCATCTATGGCGGCGCGCTCTTCTTTTATGGTGGTCAGTCCCAGACCCTGGTGGAAAATGGTGCTGAGAAACTGGTCTGGCTGCAGAACGCCAGCTATATCTGGGTACCCTTCATTCTGGCATCCACCTTGGCTGTCTGGTTCGGGATGAATAATATCCGCCATGTCCAGGCCTCTTTTGCTGAAGAGGTGACCGTTTTTCACCGCAAGCATGCCTGGTTGGGAAGCTGGCTCTATGCGGGAACCTTTGGCTCCTTTATCGGCTTCGCGGTCGGATTTCCCATGTTGCTGGCCACCCAGTTTCCGGATTCTGATATGGTCAGGTACGCCTTCGTCGGACCCCTGCTGGGAGCTCTGATCCGCCCGCTCGGAGGTTGGCTGGCTGACCGTATAGGCGGCGCCAGTCTCACTTTCTGGAACTTTGCGGTGATGGCTGCCGCCATGTTCGGCGTCTTGCTATTCCTGCCCGGCGATGCCTATGCCGGAAACCTGAGCGGATTTTATGCCCTGTTTCTGATCCTGTTCCTGACCGCGGGTATAGGCAACGGCTCCGTATTCCGCATGATTCCGACTATTTTTCATACCCTCCACAAGCGCTGGTCCGAGGGTATGGATGAAGCCGGAAAGGCACAGGCCAAACATCAGGCCGAAACCGAAACGGCCGTGGCGCTTGGGTTCAGCGCCTCGATCGCCGCTTTCGGTGGCTTCTTTATTCCCATCGCGCTTGCCATTTCAATAGACATTTTCGGCCAACCAAACTTTGCCATGATGGTATTTGGTGCGTTCTACCTGAGTTGTCTCTTCGCTACCTGGGCTTGGTATTACGGCAAGGGCGCGGAGGTGCCCTGTTGACCTACATGTGATTATTATCAGAACCTAATAACAAACGAAGGGCACGCAGCACACGAAGAGACAATATTCATCATCCTGTGCTGCAAGCCCTTCGTCGTGGATATTGTGTTAAAGATTGTAACTATTCAGCATCATCGCAAGTTTGTTACTGCTTTCAGAACGACCTGAAATCAGTATGTAATTACTACTAACTACATATGCTGAATAGATACTAAAGATTTCCTGATTACCCCTGATACTCAGCTACTCTGACGGCTGAGATTCTCCATAAGTACCGGGCGTATCTGGGGCGTGGTTGCAGGACACGCAGTGAATACATC
>JBDLIF010000241.1:0-4695 GCA_039714955.1 Pseudomonadota bacterium
AAAGGCGGTGAACAGCGCGTCGATCTCCACCGGCTCGCCCCGCAGGGTCGAGAAGCTGCCGCCCAGACGTGAAACCGCGGTTGCGATTGCGTCACTATTCCGCCGGGGCAGATAGATAAAGCGGGTCTTGATTTGCAGCCGAGGATCGCCGGCCAGCCGGTTATGTACCTGGACCAGGCGGCGCAATCCGGGGGTATCCACGCCGCCCGCGGGATCCAGCAGGATCAGGCTCCAGTGGTCATCTAGCTGCCCGCGGCCAAAGGGATCACCATACTGATCTTCCAGTTCGAACTCCGCCACCGGTGTGGCAGGCTGGAGAAGCACACCGGAGACCTGGGGCTGGTCGGGGGTGGTATACCTGTTGCCTCCCAAATAGGCGATGCCGAAGGTCAACAGGGCCAACGAGAGAATAACGATACGGCGTTGTCTGGTGCTGGGCCTTTTCACTGCTGATAAATATGATTAAGGGGGCGCTTCAAATCTGACAAAATATAATCAGCTCCCCTGGGCCTTGGGGGTGCCGCTGCGGTTGCCCCAGTCGGACCAGGAGCCCGGGTAGCCTCTGATCCGTTCAAAGCCGAGATACTTGAGTACGAAATAGGCCAGGGAGGAGCGGTGGTGGGTCTGGCAGTAAGTGACCACCTCTTTGTCGGGGGTGATGCCCAGCCCGGCCAACATCTCCCGCAGCTCATCCGCTGGTTTGAGGCGCAGGTTGCGCTCGCGATCCATCACCTCCAGCCAGTCCAGATTGGCCGCACCGGGAATATGGCCCGGGAACTGGGAGAAGCGTGAGAGGCCCATATATTCATTGCTGCCGCGGGCATCCCACAGGGCCAATTCATCAGTATCGAGCCGCTGTTGGATAAATTCCGCATCCGCCAGGGTCGACAGGTCAGGTCGGGCGGTGAATTCCGCGGCCTTGGGCTGGGCCGGTTCCTGACTCAGGGGATGTCTCTCATTGGCCCAGGCGTGCAGGCCCCCGTTGAGCAGGGAGAAACGCTGATGGCCCATCGCCTCCAGGGTCCAGAGCAGGCGGCAGGCGTTGCCGCCGCCCTCGTCATCGTAGGCGACCACATGGGTGTCGAGGTCGATGCCCTGAGCCGATAGCACCGCTTCCAGTTGTGCGGGCTCAGGCAGCAGACCGTGAGTCATGCCCCTGGAGGCGGTGATCTGTGCATAGGCAAGATGCACCGCCCCGGGGATGTGCAACTGGGCATAGGTGGTGTCCTTGCAGACATCCACCACCAGCAGACCCTCGCTGCCCAGCAAGGGTTCGAGCTGGTCAGGCTCCAGCAACAGCGGCAGACCCTCGATGCTCATCAGGCCTGCAGCGCCCTCTGTGCCTCGGCCAGGGCCACCCCGGTGTTGATGGGCGCATTCATGTCGCTGAGCACCGCCTCCAGTGCGCCCACGCAGAGCAGGATATTCTCCGCCCTTGCACTGTGGCCCATCAGGCCGATACGCCAGACCTTACCGGCCAAAGCGCCGAGACCGGCGCCAAGCTCCAGGTTGTATTCGTTGAGCAGACGACTGCGTACGGTGGCGTCGTCCACCCCCTCGGGGATCGAGACCGCATTCAGCTGGGGCAGGCGATGGGCCTCGTCGACGATGAAGGTGAGTCCCATCGCCTCCAGGCCGGCCTTGAGCACACCGTGCATCCTGCGGTGGCGGGCCCAGGCGTTTTCCAGCCCCTCCTCTTCGAGGATGCGCAGGGCCTCGTGCAGACCATACAGGGCGTTGACCGGCGCGGTATGGTGGTAAGCGCGTTTCTGACCGCTGCCCCAGTAACCCATCACCAGATTCAGATCGAGGAACCAGCTCTGCACCTTGCTGGAACGGTTGCGCACCTTCTCCAGGGCCCGCTCGCTGAAGCTGATGGGGGAGATGCCCGGGGTGCAGGAGAGGCACTTCTGGGTGCCGGAGTAGATGCTGTCGATCTCCCACTCATCCACCTTGACCGGGGTGCCGCCGAGCGAGGTCACTGCGTCGACAATGGTCAGACAGTCGTGTTTGTGGGCCAGCGCCACCAGTTCCGGGGCGTCGGACTGGGCGCCGGTGGAGGTCTCGGCATGCACGAAGGCGACGATCTTGGCGTCGGGGTTTGCCTGCAGTGCCTCCTCCACCTTCTGCAGGTCGACCGCCTTGCCCCATTCGTCCTCCACCATCACCGGGGTGCCGCCGGTGCGTTCCACGTTCTCTTTCATGCGGCCGCCAAACACGCCGTTCTGGCAGACGATGACCTTGTCGCCCGGTTCCACCAGGTTGGCGAAGCAGGTCTCCATACCGGCGGAACCGGGGGCGGAGACCGGCATGGTCAGGGCATTGTTGGTTTGAAAGGCGTACTGCAGGAGCCCCTTGGTCTGTTCCATCATCTCCACGAAGACCGGGTCCAGATGGCCGATGGTGGGGCGGGAGAGGGCCTCCAGGATGCGTGGGTGTACGTCTGAGGGGCCGGGGCCCATGAGGGTGCGGACCGGGGGATTGAAAACAGGTGTGGTCATGGTTTCTCTGCCTGTGCTAGCTGTTTGGTGGATATTCGAAACGGATAAAAGTTGCTGAGTATAAGTGGCGCTGCGACCGGGTAGCAAGAAAGAATACCTTTGTCTGGGTAGGGGATGGAGCGCTCTTGAAAAAAATGCTGGTCGTCCCTACCTATGCATCAACACAATGAATATTTCAGGAGCAAAACGATGAGCACAATGCGCTATGAACCTTGGTTAATGTTACATGATTTCAACCGCGAGATGGATCGCCTGATGCGAACACAACAGCAGGAGCAGGCAAATCCGGTCAACAGTTGGATTCCAGCCGTGGATATCCGAGAAGAGAAAGATCAGTTCTCTCTGAGTGTGGATCTGCCTGGCGTCGATCCCAAGACCATCGAGGTCTCAATGGAGAAGGGTGTGCTGGAGATCTCCGGTGAACGCAAGGTGCTGGCAGCAAAAGACGAGGAGAGGCACTATCACCAGCAGGAGCGTGTAGAGGGATCGTTCAAACGCCGTTTCAAGCTCCCGGAGAGTGCCGATGAAACTGAAATCACGGCAAAAAGTGAACATGGAGTGCTCGAGGTCGTGATCAAAAAACGCTTGGAGCAGTTGCCACGCCGGATCACTATAACCCATTGACCGACTGAAAAGGCCCTTAACCGGGCTTTTTTTTAGTTACGATTCAACAAAAGAAAAATACACAAACGCAGGATAATAGCCTGCGGGACCTGACCTTCATATTTCTATACTATTAGTTGGACAGACGTAGATCGGGTTAGACGCGCAATAGCACCAAATCCGAATCCGGCACAAAGCTTTGCGCGCGACGTAACCCGACAAAACTGAACAAGATAGAACTAAGGAGGGTACTAATGACTTCAAACTTCATGATCTATGGGGCAACGGGTTTTGTCGGCGACGCCATCACTCGATTTGCGGTTAAACGTGGGTCCCGGCCAATTGTTGCGGGGAGAAACCCTAATAAGCTAGTGCCGCTAGCAACCGAATTAGGCTTGGATCATCGCAGCTTCAATCTCGATGATCCCGGTGCCTTGGATTCAGCCCTGCAAGATGCGGTCGCCGTGCTCAATTGCGCCGGCCCTTTCATCCACACCTTCAAGCCAATGGTAGAAGCTTGTCTTCGTCAGGGAACACATTACCTGGATCTTACCGGGGAGCTTCCTGTCTATGAGGCCTTGGCTGGCTATGATTCTCAGGCCAAGGAACAAGCTGTCATGATTATGCCTGGCGTTGGGTTCGATGTTGTTCCCACGGATTGCCTGGCCGTCCACCTAAGCCAGAGGCTACCTTCAGCCACTCATATCACCCTCGCTTTTCACACCAAAGGTCCAGCCGGCCTGCCACCGGGAACAGCCAGGACCATGATCGAATTAATCCCATATGGAAACAGGGTCAGACGAGGTGGAAATCTGGTGTCCCCACCAAAAGGGATCAAAACACGCATGATCGATTTTGGGGAGGGACCGGTGCAAGCAATCAGATTGACCTGGGGAGACGTATTTACAGCCAAATACAGCACGGGAATTCCCAATATTGAAGACTATGCCGTACTTCCTGATGATTTGGTTAGACAAATAAAAGCGACTGAATATCTGCGGCCCCTATTTAGCCTGCCGGTGGTACAGAACATACTTAAACGGATGGTAAAACCCGGCCCGACCGTTGAACAAAGAAAACAGACTCAGGTGAGTGTGTGGGGTGAGGTGACAGACGACCAGGGTCGGAAAGCGGAAGCGCGGTTACATGGTCCAGAGGCGGGGGTCACCTGGACGGTACTTAGCGCATTGGCCACAATGGAAAGGGTGTTGGGAGGAGATGTACAGCCTGGTTTTCAGACCCCGGCAAAGGTCTATGGAGCAGACTTCGTATTGGCATGCGAAGGCGTTACAAGAGAGGATCTTGCATAAATCCAAAACATACCCATCACTCCTCAGTGTTTGATCACAAAATAGAGGAGCAGAAGGTTCGTCACGAAGAGAAACAGAGTCGCTGATCTCCAGAAACTGAGGGGATCGCGTTCGATCCAGGGTGTCTGTTGTGAAGCGAGCAGTTTGTCGTTTGGCTGGTTCAGGTCATGCAGAAATTCTGACATGGCCTCATAGCGGCGCCTTGGATCCGGGTTGACCGTCTTGCTCAGTACGCCATCCACCCAGGATGGGATGGCCTTGTTAAAGGTTCGCGCAGGGAT
>JBDLIF010000242.1:0-4687 GCA_039714955.1 Pseudomonadota bacterium
CGATGACGCGTAATAGCCAGTCTATTGCAAGGAATCGCAACGCCGCCATGGGGCAAGGAGGGCGTGCGATTTCCGGGGAAACCTATCCGTGATGGGTATGTTATTCACTACCAGTTGGCCAACCCCCGCATGATGTCAAAGAAGGCCACGCCTTCGTAGATGGTCCAGAGGCCCAGCAGGACTACCGTGAGTCCGGCCAGTTTCGCCATGCCACCGCGTACCCGGGCGCCAATAACCGACCCCAACAGACTGATCGCACCCATGGACGGCATGGTCCCCGCCCCAAACGCCAGCATCAGTAGCCCGGCCTGCAGGGGTTCAGCGGTTGCCGCCGCCTTGACCGCCACGGAAAACACCAGGCTGCAGGGAACCAGGCCGTTCAAGAGGCCAGCGAGAAAAGGGGTGAAAGGGCGCTTGGCTAGAGGCAGTGGGGTGGCTAACTTCACTGTCTGAGGCTTCAACTTGGCCGTTTTGCTTTTTCCCATCAGTCCCAACAGCTTGAGACCCAGCAGTACCACCAGGATCCCCGCGACGATCATCAGTATACCCTGTGATTTGCCAACGATACCTACCTGTACCACCACGCGACCCAGCAATGCACCACTGATCCCGAACAGGGTATACACGCCAATGCGCGTGCCATGGTAGGCCAGCAGTGGTAACAGGTTGTTTGTGCGACCATAGCCAAGCGTAAAGCCCCCATTGATGCCGCTGCACATGCCGATACAGTGAAACGACCCGAAGAGCCCGGTGGCGAACGCCAGCGCATAGCTGAATTCACCGTTCACAGGAGGTCCTCGATGATCTTCTCGAAAAGCTCGGGTGTGGACTCGCCCAGGATTTTCGTGTGCAGCTTGCCACTAGGGTCAACGATAAAGGTGGTGGGAAGGCCGATCACACCATAGCGGCGTGCCACCTCGCCCTGTCGATCCAGCAATACATCGTATGAGATATCCAACTTGCGGATAAATCGCGCCGCTGTCTTAGGATCCTGACGGACATTGATGGCCAGAATCACCAGATCCCTCTCCCGGTATTTCCGATAGACCGGTTCAATATCCTGCATCTCCGTCTTACAGAAGGGACACCAGTCCGCCCAGAAGCGAATGGCAACCAGCTTGCCTTGCAGATCATCGGGAAATCGCAGTGAGCCGCTCTCCAACTGCTCCAGCGTGAAGCCTGGTACGACCTGGCCTTGCGTCAGGATTTGGGTCTTGTCGTCACAACCGGTCAGCAGAAAAAGCGTCAGAACAGTCAGCATGACATGAAGCTGGTGTCTATCGATCAACATGAGTTTCACCACCACACCCCTGACATGACCAGGTTGGAACTCAGAATGCTCCAGCTGGCGATGAGATAGAACAGGCCAAACAGGGAGATGGCCAGCCAGGCGAGGCGGGGTGTGGATCTATCCACCGCCTCGGCCAGACTGGGTATGTTCCTCCAGGGCGCGGTCACGCCCGTCGCCAATGCCATGGCAGTGGCACCGAAGAGCGGGAGATAGAGGAGATAGCCCACATAATCGTGGCCCGATTTGAGAAGACAGAAGGGGCAGTGGTGGTGTGGGTGTTCATAGATGTAGAGCGAGATGAATGAGACGATGGCCAGCAGTGCAACGACGAATGCCCCCGTGCTGATAAGCGCAAAGAGCGGGCCGCCACTACGCCGCAGGGCATACCAGACACCGCTCAGCAGGGCCGCGCTGCCCGTGCCATAGAGCAGCAGCAGGGCGGTTCTTGGTTCGAGACCGGTGACCTCGGCGGCCACCCCTTCAGCAGCCGCCGAGAAGAGTGACCCGCAGCAGGAGGTGATGACGGCCGGGTCCATGCGCAGAAAGTGGTTGAGCTGCACGACGAATTCCGCGATCACCAGGGGGACAATAAGCAGCAGCAGGCTGTATTTGAGCCGTATGAGAGGATAGTCACGACCCTGGTTGTCCAGGTGATTCAGCGCAAGCCAGGCGGCGCCCATAAAGAAGATGGTCATCTTTAAAAACAGGCTAGGCCAGCCCCACGCATTCACATTCAGCACCCCGGTCGCGCACATGGCGCCGACAAACTGGCCGGACATGGACTCCGCGTTATAGATGAACAGCAACAGGGAGACCAGCTCCGCGGCAAAGCCCCAGGTCAGCAGCGTGGAGATCAGGTAGGTCTGCCGTTCGAGTCCCAGTTGTCGTTCACTGCCACTGTTGATATCCCAGTGGCGTACCACCTTCAGGGCAAAGCCGGAAGCCAGCATCAGCATCAGGGTGACAAGGCCCGATACCAGGATAAGCGCCATGATGGCCGGATTCAGCAACATGAGCTAGTCCGCATCTCTCACCAACTGTCCATCCCGTAGCTCCACCACCCGATTCACGGCAGGTGACTCGAATACCAGGGGATCATGACTTGAGATGAGGATGGTCTTACCGGATTGGCGCAATTCATCGATCAGTGCCATGAACTCCCTTGACAGTTTGGTATCCAGGTTCGCGGTCGGCTCATCGGCAATCAGGATATCCGGGTCGTTGATCAGGGCCCGGCAGATGGAGACCCGTTGAGCCTCGCCACCGGAGAGCCATTCAACCCGGTTTTCGGCCTTGCTGCTCAGGTTGAAATGGCCCATCAGGCGATGGGCCGCGTCCAGCAGGCTGGCATGTCTCGGTCCGAGCGGGTAGGCGGGCAACATGATATTTTCCAGCACGGTCATGCCCTGGATCAGATTGAAGCGCTGAAAGATGAAGCCGAAGGTATGCCGGCGGATCTCGGTGAGAAAACGCTCAGGCAGGCCGGAGAGCAACTGTTCGCCCAACATGATGCGTCCTGAAGTGGGGCGGGAGAGGCAGCCTATCATGGAGAGCAGGGTGGTCTTGCCGGAACCGCTTGCCCCCTTCAGACAGCTTACCTGCTTGGGCTCGATGCGCAGTGAGATACCCTGGATCGCCCAGAACTCATTCGGCCGGCCCTGGTTGAAGACCTTCTTGATATCGTGCAGTTCGATCAACATGCTATCGCATCACCGCGTCAGGGTCGGTAATCGAGGCCCGCCAGATGGGGATGATAGTGGCTACAGTGTAAGGAAACACGGTGAAGAAAAAGAGGGTTGCCAGCTGCAGACCATCGATGAAGGGAATAGGTTGGAATTCAGGATAGAGCACCGCCCAGCCCTTGAGCACCGGATCGAACAGACTGGCCGAAGCGTAGAAGACATGGGCATAGGCCGCCAGATAACCGAAGATGAAGGCGGTCAGCGAGATGATGGCGCCTTCCCAGAATTTCATCCGCAACACATCACTGGTCTCCCAGCCAACGGCCTTGAGGATACCAATCTCCCGTTTCTCCTCCGCACTGAGACCGGATGCCTTGTCCCAGGCGAAGATCACAAAGGCCAGCACCGCACCCGCCAGCAGGACAAACACAATGCCCTGGCGCCAGGCGAAGATGCTGTCATAGGTGCGCAGGATCTCCTCCCGCAGAATCGGGCGGGTATCCGGCAGTTTCAGCGAGAGCTTCTCCGCCACCTTGCGTACCTCTCTGGGATTGCGCACCTTGAGTACCAGATCGGTAAAGTAGCCCTCCGGTACGCCAAAGGTCCGCCGATAGGCCTGCTCCGACATCAACACCAGATCGGCACTGACCAGTTCTGAATTGGCGTCGAGGATATCCACCACCTGAAACGAAAAGGCCTGGCTGTCATACGAGCGGAAGGTGATGTAGTCACCGATGCCGATGCCCCGCGTGCGGGCGATTCCGGCACCGACGATTACCTGAGTTGTGGTGAGCTCATGCTGTTCAGCGACCATCATGGTGTAGTTTGCCTTGACCGCGGGATCATAAAAATAACCCCAGAGGCGCCCCTGTTTTTCGCTGACACCACGCAGACGGCCAATCCTGTCAAGATAGTCCGCCGGTATCAGCGCATGACGACCGGCAACCATGCGCTGGAGAATGATTTCCGGTGAATCCTGCAGGATGATCCCTGCCTCTTTCCTTAGTGCATGGGTGAAGAGCATGACCGAGGCCAGCATGAAAACGATCAGGGCATAGACGAGCAGCAGGCCAAGATTCTTGCCCTTGCGCCTTGACAGGGATGAGAGGGTAAAGTCGATCAGATAGCGTTGTTTGCGGAAGAACCCCATCACTGGACCAACCGCTGAGGTGGCAGCTGCAATGAGCCGCTGGGGAAATGTTCCAGGGCCAGGGGGTGATCCTGAAAGGCGCTATGCAGATCCGACTGGCTCAGGTGGCGCGTATAGCGAGCTTCAGTGAACAGGGCCAGATCGGTCAGGCCCAGCTCTCCCACCAGCTGGCCACGCTGCCGCAGATCGCCGGCTGCCTGTTGTCGGCGGATGCCCGCATCCATCAGGCTAAGCAATATGCAGAGGCTACTGACGGCAAAAAACAGCAGAAGAGTCGTGGATCTTCTCATTGGGCGGATAGGGCAAACCAGGCTCGAGTATGAATCAGAGGGAATCTAGTCGCTGAACGGATAGCTGGCATTGACAACAATCAATATTTCTTAATATTCCAGCGATATTGCGGCAAACCACATACATGGCGGCGGAATATTGAGTGATATAACTTAGGTTGTCTGTCGCGATGAAACTACGATGATATGTCATATGGTCCGCTTATTCGCCCCCTCCTTAAGGGCTAATCACCATCGATCAAGGCTACGACATCGACATGTTCGTGGTTTAATA
>JBDLIF010000243.1:0-4687 GCA_039714955.1 Pseudomonadota bacterium
CGCACAACGACGCGGACTAAATCGTCTGGAGCGATTTGAACAGCTAGAGCTGGCCCGTAGGGTGAAGGGCAGGATGTCCGTAATAATAGTTATTCTATTGCAAGGAGTTGTAACGCAGCTGACCCACATGGATGTGGGAAATGCCGGTTCCGTCTGGAACATGAACCGGCCATGTGCCGCCACAAGTGTGCCATTCGCGGTGTAGCGCTGTTCACTCAACAGGTGAACAGCCCAATAACCAAAAAAGTTCATATTTTCACAATGCTAAGGTACAGCTATAGTGGTCAACTGAGGATTCTAGGTTCAATAGTCGAAATCGGCCCACACCGGGCAGTGATCCGACGGCTTCTCCATCCCCCGGATATCGTAGGCGATACCGGCGTCGATGCAGTGATCGTTGAGCGTTGTGGTTGCCAGCACCAGGTCGATACGCAGGCCCCGCCTCGGTTCCCGGTCGAAACCCCGGCTGCGGTAGTCGAACCAGCTGAAACGGTCGTCCACCTCCGGGTGGCAGGTACGGTAGGTATCGTGCAACCCCCAGGCCTTGAGTCTTTCCAGCCACTCCCGCTCTTCCGGCAGAAAACTGCACTTGCCGGTCTTCAGCCAGCGTTTGGCGTTGTCCGCCCCAATACCGATATCCAGGTCCAGTGGCGCGATGTTCATGTCGCCGATCACCAGCAGAGGATCAGCAGGTTCATGATGGTCATTCAGGTAGCTGAGCAGGTCCGCGTAGAATTTACGCTTGGCGGGAAATTTCATCTCGTGCTCCCGGTTCTCGCCCTGGGGAAAGTAACCGTTGATCAGGGTGATCACCCCTCCCTTGGGGGTCTCGTAACGCCCGATGATCATGCGCCGCTGGGCATCGCTCGCGTCTGACGGGAAGCCCTTGTCTATCCGCAGGGGTTCCTGGCGGGAGAGCAGTGCCACCCCATAGTGGGTCTTCTGACCGTGATACTGGGCCCGGTAGCCGAGGTTTTCGATCATTTCCAGGGGGAAGTCCACATCCTGGACCTTGGTCTCCTGGATGCCGATCACATCGGGCTGATAGCGATCACGCAGCTTAGTGAGCTGGTGCTCGCGGGTACGGATACCGTTGGTGTTGAAGGAGACAATTTTCATATTAAATCCATAATCCTAGAGAACTTCCCGGGCCTCTTTCTCGCCCGTCTCGAAGCCATGCCGATAGGCCTTGCCCCAGGGCAGGAACTCCTGACCGGCGAGAAAGTCGTCAGGATCGGCCGCCACGAGGGCCGGCAGGCGATCGCCATGCCCCAGCATACTTAACGCCTGAAGCATGCCATTGGCATAGCCACGGTTGTACCAGAGCTGAAGATCGCTCTCACTTTCGACCAGGCCTTCGGTCTCCGCATACAGTTGCTGCACCAGTTGCAGCAGCCGCTGCAGGATGGCTTGTTTATCCTGAGTTGTCATGGATCTTGCCGAATGGAGCCTAACCCCAGGTCGATTGCGGTTGTTTTTCCAGTCACGTCTGGCGAAGATGGCAGTATAAAACCTCCAAGGCGCTAATATCCATGTTGATCGTCATCTCCCCCGCCAAGACCCTCGATTACGCGACACCACCCGTCACCAAGAGCCACAGCAGGCCGGACTTCCTCAAGCAGTCACGGACACTGATCAAAATCCTGCGCCACTATTCGGCGCTCGATCTGGCCGAGTTGATGAAGCTGAGCATGAAACTGGCGGAGCTGAACTTCGACCGCTATGACGCCTGGAAGACCCCCTTCACCCCGAAGAACGCGAAACAGGCGGTGCTGGCGATGAAGGGGGATGTGTATACCGGACTGGACGCGGAAAACCTCTCCGAAGAGGATCTGGCCTTCGCCCAGGAACACCTGCGCATCCTCTCCGGCCTCTACGGGGTGCTGCGCCCGCTGGATCTGATGCAGCCCTACCGGCTGGAGATGGGCAGCAGACTGCCGAACGACAAGGGCAAGGATCTCTATGCCTTCTGGGGTGAGACCATCACCGAGGCACTCAACAAGGCACTGGCGAAACAGGGGGATGAGGTACTGATCAATCTGGCCTCCAACGAGTATTTCAAATCGGTCAAACCCAAACGGGTCAAGGGGCGCATCATCACCCCCCAGTTCAAGGAGCAGAGGGGCGGCGGTTACAAGATGATCGGTGTCTACGCGAAGAAGGCCCGCGGGCTGATGAGCCGCTATATCATTGAAAACCGGCTCACCGATCCGCGGGCAATCAAGGGCTTCGATAGGGAGGACTATGCCTACAACGAGGCCTTGTCCACGGAGGACCATTGGGTCTTTACCCGCCGTACAGGGAGCTACTAGTGTCGCGGGAGGCAGGAGGCCGGGAGCGACAGGGATTGATCGACTCCCACTGCCACTTCGACGACGAGAGCTTCGATACGGACCGGCCGCGGGCCCTCCGGCGGGCACACCAGGCTGGCGTTAGGGAGCAGGTCATTCCCGCGGTGAAGGCGGCCTGGTGGCCCAGGATCAGGCAGCTCTGTCTCGACTATCCTGAGTTACATGCCACATATGGCCTGCACCCCATGTACCTGGCGGATCACCTGCCGGAGGACCTGGCCAGTCTGCGCGACTGGGCGGCACGGGAAAAACCGGTGGCCATTGGTGAATGCGGCCTCGATCTCTACATCGACGATCCCCAGCCCCGACAGCAGCAGTTCTATTTTGAAGGCCAGCTGGAGCTGGCCCGGGAATTCGGCCTGCCGGTGATCATTCACGCCCGCCGGGCCGTGGAAGAGGTCATCAACACGCTCAGAAGATTTCCCGGACTACGCGGGGTGCTGCACAGCTACTCCGGCAGTGAACAGCAGGCACTGCGATTGATCGACCTGGGCTTCGTCATGAGCTTCGGCGGTCCCATCACCTACGAGCGGGCCAAGAAGTTACGCCGACTGATCCAGGTCTTGCCCCTGGACGCCATCCTGTTGGAAACTGATGCCCCCGATCAGCCGGACAGCCGCCATCGGGGGGAACGCAACGAACCGGCCTATCTGCCAACCATTCTGGAGACCATCAGCCAGCTGCGCGATGAATCGATCGAACGGATCGCTCAGCAGACCCGAGAAAACACCCGGCAACTCTTCCACATCTAACTATTTGCCACAAAGACACAGCGTACACTGCGAAGTCTATCTCCATGTCTCCGTGGCATTTTACACCTCGTCACATGACTCTCTTACCTTCAACCGGTATGATCCCTCGGATTTGCAACCAATCTTAGGGAGCAACCGATGACCCAGAAGGGGATTCTTGTTACAGGCGGCGCCGGCTATATCGGCAGCCATACCGCACGTCAACTGGGTGAGGCCGGTGAACGGCTGGTCACCCTGGATAACTTCTCCACCGGATTCAGACAGGCAGTACTCAACGGCGAGTTGGTGGTGGGCGATACCGGCGACCGGGAACTGGTCAGGCGGGTCCTGCAAGAGCATGAGATCGACACCGTCATGCATTTTGCCGCGCATACCATCGTGCCGGAATCGGTGGAAAATCCGCTGAAGTATTACCGCAACAATACCTGCAACACCCGTAATCTGCTCGAATGCTGTGCCGAGGCGGGGGTGAAGAATTTCGTCTTCTCCTCCACCGCGGCGGTCTACGGCATCCCCCAAGCCGATGTCGCCTACGAGGACGCGCTCACCCATCCTATCAATCCCTACGGCACCTCCAAGCTGATGTCGGAGATGATGCTGCGGGATCTCGCCGCGGCCACTGATATGAACTACGTGACCCTGCGCTATTTCAACGTGGCCGGCTGCGATCCCGAGGGCCGCATCGGTCAATCGACGCCGAAGGCCACACTCTTGACCAAGGTGGCCTGTGAGGCGGCGGTGGGAAAACGGGACGCGGTCTATATCTTCGGCACCGACTACCCAACCCCGGATGGAACCGGGGTACGCGACTATATCCACGTGGAGGATCTGGCCCACGCCCACGTCAAGGCCCTGGGCTATCTGCGCAACGGCGGCGAATCGACCACCCTCAACTGCGGCTATGGCCATGGTTACTCAGTGCGGGAACTGCTGCAGGCGGTGGAGCAGGCCAACGGCAAACCCCTCAAGATCATCGAGGTGGAGAGACGTGCGGGTGACCCACCCTCCCTGATCGCCGGTGCCGACAGGGTACGCGAAGTTTTGGGTTGGGAGCCCTCCTACGACGACCTGGCGAAGATCGCGGAATCCAGCCTGGCCTGGGAGAGAAAGCTGCTGGAATCGCCTTGGACCCAGGGTTGACACAATAAATCAGTCCGCAAATGAACGCTAAAAAACGCAAATGAGAAAATCTATTAACCTTTTAGTGGCTCTATCCGCGGGACAAAATCCATAACCGGAACATGGAACTGCTACAGATCTTCATCCTGGCCGTGGTGCAGGGCCTGACCGAGTTTCTCCCCATCTCCAGCTCGGCCCATCTGATCCTGGCCCCCAGCCTGCTCGGCTATGCGGATCAGGGGCTGGCCTTCGACGTGGCGGTACATGTCGGTTCCCTCGCCGCGGTAGTGGGCTATTTCCGGCGGGAGGTACTCACCATCGGCGCTGATTTCCTGCGCTCCCTGACTAATCCCAAGTCCGCCTCCCAGGATGCCAGACTGGGCTGGATGATCATCCTCGCCACCCTTCCGGTTGGCCTGTTCGGACTGCTGATGAAATCCCTGGTGGAGGGTGACCTGCGCGCCC
>JBDLIF010000244.1:0-4684 GCA_039714955.1 Pseudomonadota bacterium
AGCATGCGCATGGCGGTGCTGACGGTCCGCTCCAGCTTCGCCATGTTCAGGCCGCTCTCGTCCACATGGGCGGGCAGGTTGACCGAGCCCAGGTTGCACACCGCGATCTCGCTGTCGTTGGTGTGCAGGGTGATCTCGGTGCAGAGGTTGGAGCTGTGCACCACCCCCACATGCTGGTTGGTGTAGCGCAGGTTACAGGGGTCCTTGAAGGTGACCCAGGGGTGGCCGGTCTCGAACAGCAGCCCCAGCATCTTGCGCCACAGATCCACCGCCTTGACGGTGCGGTGTACGCCCAGCTCGCCGCGGGCCGCTTTCGCTTCGTAGGCGGTGTAGGCCTGTTCGAAGGCCTGGCCGGTGAGATCGTGCAGGTCCGGGGTCTCGTTGGGGGAGAAGAGGGTCCACTCCTGCTCCTCCACCACCCGCCGCATGAACAGGTCCGGGATCCAGTTGGCGGTGTTCATGTCGTGGGTGCGGCGGCGGTCGTCGCCGGTGTTCTTGCGCAGGTCGAGGAAGTCCTCGATGTCGATGTGCCAGCTCTCCAGATAGGCGCAGACCGCTCCCTTGCGTTTGCCGCCGTTGTGGGCGAGCGCAGCAGTTGTCATGTAGGAGTGGTCACCCTCGACTTTCAGGTCATAGACGAAGGGAATGGGAGTAATATTGGCTACCGAACCTACCCGGGTGAACAGCCAGTTCTTCCACTGCAGCCAGTTGAACTTGGTCAGTGGCTTGCAGCCCATGCGCTCGGCAATCGCCTTGACCGCGGGCACACGCAGATCATAGGCCTTGCAGACACCGTTGAAATAGATGCTTTCACCATCTGCTCGCAACCCTTCGTGGGTCTGCTCGCGTTCTCGGTACTGGCCCGCACAGGGTATGCCCAGGCGTAGCAGCTGGTAACGCAGCCCCTCGATCAACGATTGAGAGGTATTGGTGAAATAGATCTCCTTGCCACGGCTGATGCCACCGTCGGTCTCCAGCAGCCCCTGGATAAGCGCGAGGGTCTGGTTTTCCGGCAGATGGGCGTAACGCCGGGCGATGCGCTTGTTATGATCCGCGCCGTAGAGGTCTTCACGGGAAAAGACAAAGCCGGGCTTGTCACCCCGAACCAGCTGCCCGGTGGTGGCGTCTCTGGCGACGCCGTAACCGGCGGACCAGCCGATCTGTAGATAGTTCGGGCGCTCATTCTTGATCCAGTAGTGTATGCCTCTTGCTTCGAGGTAGTTACGCACGAACTCGACGTGGGTGTCTTTGTCTGGGTTGCCCGAAACGCCCCACTCGAGACCATTCTTACTGCAGTGACCGTCACCGAGCAGGATGCCGTAGAGACGGGCGTCATCCTCGTGGAATTCCTCAACAGCGACGACCTCCTGAGGTATCACCTGGGCCACATAATCACCCGCTTTGAGCTGGCCGGCTTCCACCCACTGGGGTTTGACCTTCTGGCTTTCCAGCCAGCGGTAACTACGCTCGCCAGCCTGCTCCATGGGGATGCCCTGCAGCGCCCACAGCGGGTGGCCGGAGGTAACCCGCAGGGGCGAGACGGCATGTTTGACATCGATCTCGACCATGGGGTCGGTCTGATTGTAGGCCATGCATTGCTTGACCTCGCGGTAGACGCCTCGTTGTCCCAGAACCAAATCGCCCTGTTCGATATCCTTGATGGCCTTCACGCCTTCGGCGGTGTGAACCAGCGTATCCGGGGCGAAACATTGATTCACCGCCACCGCAGTGTCGTTGGCCACCTTGAGGAAGGGCACCACCCCCTGGGACTTGCCGTTGGTGCCCTTGATGTGGGAACCGAGGCCGCGCACCCGGGTCCAGTCGTTGCCCAGGCCGCCGGCGAACTTGGAGAGCAGGGCGTTATCCTTGATCGCCGAGTAGATGCCGTCCAGGTCGTCGGCCACGGTGGTCAGGTAGCAGCTGGAGAGCTGCGGGCGCAGGGTGCCGGAGTTGAACAGGGTCGGCGTGGAGCTCATGAAACGGAAGGAGGAGAGTAGCTCGTAGAACTCGATGGCGCGACTCTCCCGGTCGATCTCGTTGATCGCCAGGCCCATGGCCACGCGCATGAAGAAGGCCTGGGGCAGCTCGAAGCGCACCCCATCCTCACTGTGGATGAAGTAGCGGTCGTAGAGGGTCTGCAGGCCCAGATAGGTGAACTGCAGGTCGCGCTCCGGTTTGATCGCGGCGGTGATGCGTTCCAGGTCGTACTGGCCGAGGCGGCCGTCCAGCAGTTCCAGCGCTTCGGCCCGTTTGAGGTAGGCCTTGAAGTAATCCCCGTAGCGTTCGCCCATCTCGGCCTGGGTGTTGACGTTGGTGTCCAGCGTGAGGAAGCTCAGGGCTTCGCGGCGCATGATGTCGAGCAGCAGGCGGGCGGCCACCTGGGAGTAGTTGGGCTCCTGGTCGATCAGGGTGCGGGCGCTCATCACCAGGGCCTGGGAGACGTCGCTCTCCTTCACTCCATCGAACAGGTTGCGGCAGCTGTCGTCGATGATACGCTTGGCGTCCACCTCCACCAGGCCGTTGCAGGCCTCGTTCACCAGGGCGTGCAGCCGGGCCACATCCAGCGGGCGGCTGGTGCCGTCCAGCAGGGTGACATTGACCAGCTGTTCCTGGGGCAGGCCTTCCAGCTCCAACTTCCGGGCCGCCTCTTCCGCGCGTCTTTGTGCCTGCTGTTCACGATAGAGTACATAGGCGCGGGCAATCTTGTGTTCCCCGGAGCGCATCAGGGACAGCTCCACCTGATCCTGGATGTCCTCGATGTGTACCGTGCCGCCCTCTGGCATGCGGCGGGTCAGGGCCTGTACCACCTGCTCGGTGAGTTCCCTGACCCGGTCGTGGATGCGACCGGAGGCAGCGGCGCTGCCGCCCTCCACCGCGAGGAAGGCCTTGGTCACCGCAATGGTGATCTTGCTGGGATCGAAATGGGTGACCTTGCCGTTGCGGCGGATAACCTGAAAGGCGTCCGGCGAGTGGCTGTTGCTATGTTCCGGTGCCGATTCCGGGCTGATCGGTGGCTTGGGTGTGGCGGTCAAGTCGATGGGTGTTGCTTCTGTGGCCATGTTTTCTCCTGTGAATTGGGCTTCACCTGTCCTGTACCAAGGGCGATCCTGCTGCCGCCTAAAGTCAATGAATTGTTTGTCTCTGAATACGAGGCTTGATTGCGGGCGTAACCCGCCAGGAGAGGCCTCATTGCTCCTTTGATGTATGGCGCTTATGCCGGGCTTCCGGCTAATCCGGCTGAGCGTCTGAAAGCCTGGTCCCGGGTTGATGTTTCTCAACCTTGCGCACGCTCCTGCGCTTGCGGTATTTGTACATCCATGTACGTCTAATCACAATATATACGCAGATTGATCAATGTCAACCACAATATGTTGTGTATCAAGCTGTGAATAAGCTTGTGCAAGCTGTGGGTGAGTTGTGGATAAAATTGCCGAATAAATGACTATTCGACGGTAAATCACGGGCTTATCTCATCGCCGTGATTTTGCCCAGGGCCAGGTGAAAAAGCAGCTCAGGAATTAAAGGTCTGTGTTGGTGTTTCCTGGGGAGTGAAATGGTTCTCATTGAGTGGAAGAGCATCAGCAGCACTTGGTCGGGCGGGTAGGAAAAGCACGGCTTAGGAATTCTTTCCAGGCGCCTGTGCCGCTTGAAAAAGCGTTGGCATTCAGAGGGTAGATTGCGTATGGTTTGCAGCAGTTTGGGAAGCGCTAGTGTACCCCACCATGAATCCTGGCTCGCCCGAAGGGAGCCACCCAAATGCACCAGTACGGTGTGGCCTACAGGGATGTAGGTCAGTGGCGCGAGCAGGAGCGGAAGCTTTGCGACTCTTGGAAAGGACTTGCCATTACCGGCGAGCCGCGCCTTGTACTGGTACATTTGGGTGGCTCTGAATGCATCAGGATTTATGGCGGGGTACACTGAAAGATGTAGTGTCAAGATGATGAGGAGTCTGTTTCGATGCTTGTAAGCGAAATCATGTCAAAATCACCCAAGTCGGTGACCCCGGAAACCAAGCTCCTGGAGGTGGTTTCCCTGATGTGCCTGTTCCGATACAGCGGTCTACCGGTGGAAGAGAATGGCGAATTACTTGGAATTATCGCGGAGAAGGATGTGCTGCACCGCATGTTTCCCAAGTTGGAGGATTTTGCCCATGTCATGGCAACGCCTGATTACGATGCCATGATGAGCCAGTACAAGGATGTGGTGAATCTGCAGGTTGCTGACGTGATGACCCCGCGGGTGGTAACGGTCAGCCCGGATGTGCATATCCTGCGGGCCGCCACTATCATGGTGCGGCATAAATTCCGCCGCATACCCGTGGCCGACCACGGCAAGCTGGTTGGCATGCTCAGTCTGGGCGATATCCACAAGGCCATCTTTCAGGCCAATCTGTCCGAGAATATGTGTAAGGATTAGGCTGGATCTCACTCATCCGGCCCAGGGCCAGCCCCGCACCGCGGGGTTTGGTATCAATAATTGCAAAAGTAATCGCATGGAGGCCAGCGTGACCGTCGGCGGGAGGGAGCCCGCCGTCGAGTGTACAGGGATGTATTCACAACGTGTCGCGAAGGTCTACATGCGATTACTTTCAGCACGATTAATATTTCTCACATCTGACCTCTTAATCCATGTAAGGTAAATGGACCGCAGGAGCCCCCTTGCCCTGTGGTCCAGCTCATCCACT
>JBDLIF010000245.1:0-4683 GCA_039714955.1 Pseudomonadota bacterium
GTTGGGCGATGATGCGGCCGGTGTTCTCCTTCATCGCCTCCTCTTCGATAATCCGCAATACCGAGAGTGACAGGGATTCCACGCCACGTACCGTGCCATGACCCTTACAACGGGGGCAGACCAGTTCACTGGCCTCGCCAAGAGAGGGTCGCAGTCGCTGACGGGACATCTCCAGCAGGCCGAAGCGGGAGATCCGTCCCACCTGGACCCGGGCGCGATCCTGCTTCAGGGCATCCTTCAGGCGATTTTCCACCTCCCGCTGATTGCGGGAAGGGGTCATGTCGATGAAATCGATAACAAACAGTCCGCCGAGATCCCGCAGGCGCAGCTGGCGGGCAACCTCGTCAGCCGCCTCCAGATTGGTGTTCAGAGCCGTCTCTTCGATATCGGCGCCCTTGGTGGCGCGGGATGAGTTGATATCGATGGAGGTCAGGGCCTCCGTGTGATCGATGACGATGGCGCCGCCGGAGGGCAACCGCACCTCCCGCTGGAAGGCGGATTCGATCTGGCTCTCGATCTGGTAGCGGCTGAACAGGGGCACCTCATCGTCGTAATGGCGCATTTTCCTGCTGTATTGGGGCATGACCTGGGAGATGAAGCGCTCAGCCTGAGAAAAGACCTCCCGGTCATCGATCACGATCTCGCCGATATCCGCGCGTAAATAGTCACGAATTGAGCGGATGATGACATTGCTCTCCTGGTAGATCAGAAATGGGGCCGGTTTTTCGGCCGAAGTCTCGATGGCCTGCCAGAGTTGGATCAGGTAGTCCAGATCCCACTGCAGCTCTTCCGCATTCTTGCCGACACCGGCGGTGCGCACGATTAATCCCATGTTTTCGGGGATGGTGAGCTGACTCATGGCATCCCGTAGTTCGGAGCGGTCCTGTCCTTCGATGCGCCGGGAGACACCGCCCGCCCTGGGGTTATTGGGCATCAAGACCAGGTAGCGTCCGGCCAGGGAGACAAAGGTGGTGAGGGCGGCGCCCTTGTTGCCGCGCTCCTCCTTTTCGATCTGGATGACAACCTCCTGTCCCTCCTTGACCGCCTCCTGAATGTTGACACGCCCAGGGGATTGCTTGGCGCCTTCGGCAAAGTAGTTACGGGAGATCTCCTTCAGTGGCAGGAAGCCGTGTCTCTCGGAACCGTAATCGACAAAGGCGGCCTCCAGACTGGGTTCCACCCGGGTGATACGGCCCTTGTAGATATTGGCCTTTTTCTGTTCCCTGCCGGGAACCTCGATATCCAGATTGAACAGTTTTTGGCCATCAACGATGGCTACACGCAACTCTTCTGGTTGAGTTGCGTTGATCAACATACGCTTCATATTGTTCTATCCATGCAACTGCGCGAGCAGACGGGCAGCGAGTGCCATACCAACCTACCCCAGGGAGTGAGTGTTAGCCCCGGTGTATGAGTGTCAGCGGATGACGCTTACCGTATGTGCAGGTGATTGGGCACCTGCGCTTGCTCCCCGAAATTGGCCCGGGCAGTTGAAAAATCTGTTAAAGTTCGCCGCTCGGTCGTTTGCAGCTGCCTAATCTCAATAGGCGCGTAAAGCAACTGGATCGGCAAGGGCTGAAAGGATCTGGCCGGTCTGGCATCCTGGCGATGGAACTCAGACTAAAGAGCGGGTTCCCGCGAGTTATTGCTTTTACGCAGTAGAGTTAAGATTCAGGTCAGAGCAGGTCCGAGTAGGCACCTGTGTGCTCAGTTTGCGGCTCCGACAAAGCCCCGGAGCGCCTAAAATGCTCACCGCGCTGATGCTGGCATCCGTTGGTTCCAGCCAGCATCATGAAATCCACTGGGGAATATAACAACCTTCACTATGCACTTCAATCTTAAGACGCCATTAAGCGGGCTCTAAATGTCAGAAACAAAAAAGAATTCTCCCGCGGTTCGGTTCCTGGATGTAGAGGAGGGTTTCGCGGGACAACGCATCGATAACTTCCTGATGCGCGAGCTCAAGGGTGTGCCGAAGAGCTATATCTACCGAATCCTGCGCAAGGGCGAGGTGCGAGTCAACAAGGGCAGGGTGCAGGCCGTCTACCGACTGAAGAGTGGGGACCGGGTGCGCATACCGCCGGTGCGGCTGCACGCCGCTGGTACTCCCGCAAAACCAGCAAAAAATATTCAGCTGCGGTTGGAGCATGCCATCGTCTTCGAGGATGAGCGGTTTCTGGTGCTCAACAAGCCGGCGGGTCTGGCTGTGCATGGTGGCAGTGGTCTGCAGTTCGGTGTGATTGAGGCCCTGAGGAGTCTGCGTCCGCAGGAGCGACAGCTTGAGCTGGTACATCGACTGGACAGGGATACCTCAGGCTGTCTGCTGATTAGCAAGCGACGGAGTGCACTGCGGACACTGCATGAACTCATGCGGCAAAATCGTGTCGATAAGCGGTATCTGGCCCTGCTTGCCGGAAGCTGGCGTAAGGGCAGCCAGGTGGTGGATAAGCCGTTGCGTAAAAATACCCTGCAGGGTGGCGAACGGGTGGTGCGGGTCGATGCGGCCGGCAAGCCGGCCGAGACCCGCTTCCGGCGCCTCCAGCGTTTCAAGCGGGCAACCCTGGTCGAGGCGCAACTGATCACCGGCCGGACCCACCAGATCAGGGTGCATAGCGCCTGGCTCGGTTCCCCCATTTTGGGGGATGCTAAATATGGTGACGCAGCGGCCAACAAGTGGGCTAAACTGCTGGGCCTGCATCGGCTGTTTCTGCATGCCGGGTCTTTGCGGTTTCGCTGGCCAGGTGAGAAGCGTGATATCGAGATCAGGGCACCCCTGCCGGATGAGTTGGAGATGGTCCTGAAGTTATTGAAGGAAAAAGATGAGATTTAAGCTGTTAGTCTTTGATTGGGATGGGACTTTAATGGATTCTGAGGCCCGCATTGTGGATTGTGTCAGGGCGGCCGTCAGGGACCTGGATATACCGCTGCCGAGCGATGACGAGATCCGCAACATCATTGGGCTTGGGCTGCGGGAGGCGGTTGACAGCCTGTTCCCCGGGGCGGATGACGCCTTGCATCACAACATCGTCAGCCGTTATCGCATACATTATCTCAGCGAAGACAGTACCCCCTCACAACTCTTCAACGGCACCAGGGCGGTGATCGAGGAGCTGGCGGAGACGGGCTATCTGTTGGCGGTGGCCACGGGTAAGGGTCGAAGCGGTCTCAACATGGTGCTGGAGAGTACTGGGCTTGGCGGTTTTTTTCACACAACCCGCTGTGCCGATGAGACCTTTTCCAAACCCCATCCGGCGATGCTGGAGCAGATTCTCGATGAGTTGGGCGTTTTCCCCAACGAGGCATTGATGATCGGCGATACCGAATATGATCTACAGATGGCCTCCAATGCGGGGGTGGCCTCCCTGGGCGTGACCTATGGCGTGCATGCGCCGGAACGGCTGGCCAAGCATGGTCCCTTGGACTGTCTGGACGAGGTGACGGCTATACCTGACTGGTTAAGGCGACATGCTCTGGATGATGGGCTGCGCAGCTTGTCAAACCGGTAATTCATACAATGATTAAATATATTAATATCAATAGGTAATTAAGGATATTTCATGTCTAACATTAGTAGTGACAAGTCTCAGGATTCCTCGGGCCCCAGCAACTGGGAGCGTGAAATGCTGCATAAGTTGTTGATGACGTCGGTGAAAGAGAACCGGCGCAGCCGTCGCTGGGGCATCTTTTTCAAGCTCCTGACATTCGCCTATCTATTTCTGTTGCTTGGGCTCATCTACTGGTCAGATGAGCTGGATGTCAGCCAGGCCACTTTGAAGGAGCATACGGCCCTGGTAGAGGTGAATGGCGTCATTGCGCCGGAATCCAAGGCCAGCGCCGACAAGATCGTTACCGGTCTGCGGGATGCCTTTGAGGACAAGAAGACCAAAGGGGTCATTCTGCGCATGAATACCCCGGGCGGCAGCCCGGTACAGTCCCGCTATGTCAATAATGAGATTATTCGTTTAAAGAAGAAATATCCCAAAATCCCTCTCTATGCAGTGGTCGTGGATATCTGTGCGTCCGGGGGTTACTACATTGCCGCCGCCGCCGACAAGATCTATGCGGACAAGGGCAGTATTGTCGGCTCCATCGGCGTGCTGATGAACGGATTTGGCTTTGTCGAGGGGATGGAGTCGCTGGGTATCGAGCGCAGGCTGATGACCGCGGGGGAACATAAGGGGATCATGGACCCCTTCTCACCGTTAGCCGAGGAAGACAGGGCCCATCTGCAGCGGATGCTCGATCAGTTGCATGCGCAGTTTATCCAGACGGTCAAGGAGGGCCGTGGCGACCGGTTGAAGACCGAGACCTACCCGGAGCTCTTCAGCGGCCTGTTCTGGAGTGGCGAAGAGGCCAGGGAGATGGGCCTGATCGATGATTTCGGCAGCAGCGGTTATGTGGCAAGAGAGATCATCGGGGTTGAGGATGTTGTGGATTTCACCCATGAAGAGGATGTCTGGGACCGCTTGGCGGAACGTCTTGGAGCAGGGGTTGCCGAGACGTTGGCCCGATTTTCAGGCCTTGCGGCCGGTTACCCCTTACGCTGATCAGGCTATATCACCATTACTAAACTGGCCACATTTAACACAGGGAGATTTTTTCCAAGGTCCTTAACAGATCCTGGGCAGGGGATCGTCCTCCAGCTCTTCAAGGATACGCGCCCCGCCCAGCTCGGTCTCCAGG
>JBDLIF010000246.1:0-4640 GCA_039714955.1 Pseudomonadota bacterium
TATTGGTGATACTGGGTATTCAGAAACAATCTTTAATAGTATTGGCGAGGAATATGGTTCATTTGATTATGCAATTTTGCCCATAGGTGCTTATGAGCCAAGAGAATTAATGTGGATGTCACATATTACTCCAGAAGAAGCAGTTGCAATTGGAAAAGAAGTTCATGCAAAAACATTGATTGCTTCTCATTGGGGTACAGTCAGTAGTTTGTCTGATGAGCCTCCATGGGAACCTCCAAAACGGTTTAAAAAAGCAGGATTTGCTAATGGATTCTCAAACAAAACTCTGTGGGTCATGAAGGTGGGCGAGACACGTCCACTTTCACAAGGGGTTATATATCAAAATAAATATTGATACGATGCCAATTACAAAACTAACAAGGGCAATTAACATGGACGGTTTTCCACGACGCTCGCTCTCACTCACACCGCTCCAAACCGCCCGTTATTGCCAACGTTAGCGGTAATAAAGAATGAATTACGTGAATTACGGTGACAGTTTACTAAATATTGTTAATTATCGACCCTGGTTTTCCTTTTGGGTCCGCGCTTTTGAGTTTTTAGTTGCCTGCCTGTCAGTCTCTCAAGCTTTTCAATCCACGGATCAATGGCGATTCAATGGGGTCAGACTGATTGATCCTGTACCCCCAATTGATCCCCAAGGCCCTGACAGAAAACACGTGACACTCTCCAAGAAAGAACGCATAGCTATAGCTCTATCATGCAAAGACCTTACTTACTGTGTATAGGCCATCGCGGAGCGATGGGACATGAGCCAGAGAACACATTGAGTTCGGTCCGTAAAGCGCTTGTGTTGGGAGCCCCGTATGTGGAAGTAGATGTTCACTACGTGGATGGACAACTTGTCGTTTTTCACAATAATCGGCTTGAGAGAACAACCAATGGAGTTGGTTATTTGAGCGAGCAGTCTTTTGAGTATTTACGATCGCTGGATGCCGGCGGTGGTCAGCGCATTCCGACTCTTGAGGAGGTCTGTGAGGTGATTGATTCCCAAGCCTGTCTCAATATTGAACTTAGGGGGCCAAATACCGTTGCTCCTGTTTCTGAGTTGATATCAAATCTCATCAAGAGCGGATGGGATAAAGAAGCGATTTTAGTGTCTTCGTTTAATCATCGGGAGTTATTGGAAATGAAACGATTAAGCCAAGATATAAAACTTGGAGCTCTGATAAAAGGGCTTCTTGTTGATGATGCGAAATTTGCTGAAGACCTCGGCGCTTTTTCGGTGCACCCATCCTTGGATTGTGTAGATCAGCGGTTTGTTGATGATGCGCATACCAGAGGCTTGCAGGTCTATGTTTATACCGTAAACCACCCAGATGACATAGATAAAATGTATAAACTCGGCGTTGATGGTGTATTTACAGACTTCCCGGAAAGGGTGATTGAAACCTATGCGCAGGGAGACATAATCGGCTAGCCGTGGGTGCCCAGCACCAGGTGGCGCCGTGTTTCCGCCACCGATAGGTTCGCCAGCAACCGATCCAGACCTTGCCGACGTAGCGCCTCGGGGTCCAGTACCAGCAGGATTTTTCTGAGCTGTTTCATATCTTGCTCCAATGGCCACAGCCCGCGGCCTTATGTTGATGTTCGGCCGGTTATGAATCCCCCTGACGCTTCACTCCGAAGGTTCCGGCCCCGATTGCACCACTATTCCAAACTTGCGCGCCTTGGACATGAGACTTTCCACGGTAACGGTTCGCGCCGGGGTGATGGGAAGACCGGCGGCGCGCAACGCCCGGGCGGTCCAGACATTGCAGGTGTTGAACAGCTGGTAGCTCTCCCTGGACAGGTAGAAATGGCTGTTTCCGTAGAGGCCGGGACCCAGTGACGTGGTGTTACCGGCCTCGTCCCTGGCGAAACTTGCCGCAATAGTGCGTGAGAGATGCGCAAAACCGGCAGAGGACAACTTGATCCTGATGATCTCGCTGTAGGGGAAATAGGCCGGCACGGAGCCGCTGAAACCGACAATGTGCAGAACGCTGGCGGTAGGCAACAGAGCCGCCTTGAGGATGAGTCCCATGTGGGCGTCCGGTGTCTGGTAGTAATCCATGTCTCCCCAGCCCACCTCCAAATATTGCGCATCGGGAAAATCCCCAGGTGCTGGCCAGACGCTGTCAGGGATCTCGGCGCGCCGCAGCACGATCCCGGCATGCCAGCAGCGTCAACAGGCCATCGCTTTCGATCAGACCGATACTCAATGCGAGCAGGGCGAGAGCCGGAAGTGTGTTGCAAGCCATCGCCGATCGTCAGTGGACATTCCTCCGCCTCGATCGCCACCGGCCGCAATTTCTCGTGCAGCGCAATTCCCTGCGGATAAAAACCGGTCATCCGGTTATTCGAGGGTCACCGGTGTAACGAAACCTTCTGGCTTGACCGTCAGTACGGAGCAGTTCACCTGACTGAGTACCTCTTCCGCGGTATTGCCGATGAAGAAGCCGGCCACACCCGTTCGGCAGACGGTGCCCATCACCAGCAGATCGATCCCTTCCTGTCGGACCAGCTCGGGTATTTCCTTGCCCGCCCGACCCTTGACGAGGTGAACCCAAGGTCTCAGGTCTAGCGATGAATAAGAGCCGAGGAGGTCGCCAAGCTGCATCTCTCTTCTGCCGCGGACTCCCCGCAACAGCACGTCCAAACCCCGCTGCGTTATCACGCCACGGCTCAGGATCCGCCTTTCGCCGGGAAGATTCCAGGCATGGATCACGTGGAGCTCGCTGCGTTCCAGGCTCGCCAGCGAGGTGGACAGATCCATCACCAGCCTGTCGAGGGCGTTGTGTTCATTGTCGGGAGAACCGGGATCGACCGTGGCCAGTATCCGGGCGAAGCCTTGCTGCGATCTGGGCTTGACCGCCCAGACCGGGCAAGGGCATTTGCGCATCAGGTGCATGGTGGTGCTGCCGAACAGGCGCGCCTTAAATCCATCCGTTCCTTCCGCGGTCACCATCACCAGATCGTGCCGATCACGCAGCACCTGGCGGATGATCTCCAGGAAGGGTGTACCTGATACCACTCGTGCCCTGGCCTCGGGCCCTGCGGCGCCAATCGATTCGATCACCGGCTGCAGCTGCTCCCAGCAGTCTTTCATCACCCTTTCAAACAGATCACCTGACGGTAGCGAGGTGGCCTCCATGTACGTTTCGGCCGATAGATCCTCGACAACCGAAATCAGCGTCAGACTCGCCTGGTTCCGCTTGGCCAGAGATACGGCGAGTGAGACGGCCGTTTCGTTGTCAGCCTCCGGCTCGAATACTAGTAAGAGATTTTTAAAGCGTTTCATGGTGAGCCCCTCTCGGCCAGAAAAGCGGCGTGAACCTCGATTCCGACCACCCCTTCGATTTCCGCCACTTTGTGTTTCAGAATTGACGGATCGTGGAAGTCGAGAAAGCTACCCGAGAGAAAGACTTTTCCGTTGTTGACCCTGACCACCAACCCCGTGGCGCGAAAGCGCTCGTCAGCTTTCACGATCTCCCTGATCTTCTGCTCGATGGCCGCATCGGACAGGACGAGCTTCGGCACCACCCGTATTTCGTTGTCCACCTCGAACACACCCAGGGTTGTCCAGGAGATACGCTCAGCGATCAGCCTCTGCTCATAAAGCCGAACCTCGCCGCTAAGAACCACCAACCGTTCTTCCACATGCACCTCGATCCGGGTACTGCGCAGTGCCGTAGACTCCGCGATCTGCATCTCGATCTCGCGCTGTATGAGATCATCGCTCCGGGCCAGCGCCGGGGTTACCTGAAACAGGGCCAGTATCAGTAACAAAACAGGCCCTTTAATGCGTTTCATTAGCTCGCTCATCGTCTGTACCTCTGATTTAAGATTCGATATTAACGAATACTCATCGGCCGACGATGCGCTGACGCATCGATCCGCAACCTGACGGGAATGGGTACAGGCACGGTGAGAAACCGGGCGGCTTCAAACCACTGCCTGATAGTCCCATGTGGTTTTTGATACGCGTTGGCAAACATAAGAATCTCCGTAGCAACATGCTATTGGCTTCGCTTTCCTGGAATCACTCTATGCCTTTCATGAAAACATAAAAAGTCGAATCTTATATGTCATATATTCGAATATTTCGATCATATGACCCGCGATGCTTCCAACAGATTTCCGGCAGCAGCAGCGACCGCTTGCGGCAGGGAGAAGAGTCAGATGAAGCGTGAGCAGCAGTCGATCTCGCACAGATTCAGCGACAGACTCACCTTGACAAAGAAGATTGGCGTGAACAGTTGCAGATGGGTTTCTATACATTCTGCGAAGTTCTTGTCGACATGCAACACGACGTCGATTCAGGCTAGTCCTCAGCCTCTGCAGGCTTACTGACCAGGTAGAGCCAGATGAAACCGGCCACACCCGCCAGCAAGGAAGCGGCAAGAATGCCGGTCTTGGCCAGCAGCAGTAAATCTTCGCGTCCCGCAAAACCGAGCTGGGCGACAAAGATGGACATGGTGAAGCCGATCCCAGCCAGCAGCGACACACCGGCGATCTGGGTGAAACGGGTATCTTTCGGCAACTCCGCCACGCCCAGTTTCAGCATCAGCCAGCTGAATCCGGTGATACCAATGAACTTGCCCAGCACCAGACCCAGCGACACACCGAGCAAAACGGGA
>JBDLIF010000247.1:0-4605 GCA_039714955.1 Pseudomonadota bacterium
CCATAGCCCCGCTGTTGCCGGATCACAGCGGCATCTCCTGGGGCACCAAGGGGTTCGAACCCGGGACCCAGCGCCTGCTCTCCGATGTTGCCGCCGAGCTCCTGCCAGGCAGAGATCTTGCCGTCATCTCAGGCCCCACCTTTGCCGGGGAAGTGGCCCGGGGCCAGCCCACCGCGATCACCGTGGCCTCCCACTCAAGCCAGCATGCCGAACGTCTCGCCAACTACCTCCACGCCCCCTGGTTTCGGGCCTATACCAGCAGCGACATGATCGGCGTCCAGGTTGGCGGCGCCAGCAAAAATGTGCTCGCCATAGCCGCCGGTATTGCCGATGGGCTTGGCTTTGGCGCAAATACCCGCGCCGCCCTGATTACCCGGGGGCTTAGCGAGATCATGCGCCTGGGCATCAAGCTGGGTGGCCACAGCGAAACCTTCATGGGGCTGGCCGGACTCGGGGACCTGGTGCTCACCTGCACCGACAACCAATCACGCAACCGCCGCATGGGACTGGCGCTGGCCAAGGGCCTCACTATCGAGGAGGCCAGGCAGCAGATCGGCCAGGAGGTCGAAGGCGTCCACACCGCCAATGAGGTCTACCAGCTCTCCCGGAAACAGGCTGTGGAGATGCCCATATCCGAACAGGTCTATCATGTCCTGTATGAAGGTCTCGATCCAAAAGAGGCCGTACATAACCTGCTTGAGCGGCAGCAAAAAGCGGAAAGCCTTTAACCCGCATTTCTCACAAGGCGGCCCCAAGCGTATAGAAAGGGTGATATAAAACAGGCGCTTATCAGAAATGAACAATTCCCTGATAAGTTACAGACAGTCCTGTTCGGTTGTCGATTGAACCGCTGCAGCCCTTGGTCGTGACGCCATCATGCGCCGATAATGCAGGGGCACTATAAAAACCACCAGCAGTGCGGAACTGATCGCACCGAAGATCAAGGCTATGGCCAGACCGCCAAATACGGGATCGGGTACCATCGGAGCTACACCAAATAAGATGGTTACCGTTGTGAGAAGGATCGGCCGCAGACGCACTGCCCCCGCCTCACGCACGGCCTGTTCCAGTTCGTACCCCTTACGCAGATAGTCCTCGGCGAAATCGATAATCAGCAAGGAGTTGCGCACCACCACGCCGGCCAGGGCGATCACGCCGACCATGGAGGCGGCGGAGAACGTTTGCCCCAGTACCCAATGAGCGGGAAACACACCGATAAAGGCCAGCGGGACAGCGGACATCGCCAACAGTGGCAAGCTGAATGAACGGTAATAACCCACCAAAAGTAGATAGATCACCGCCAGGGCCATGCCGAGGGCCAGGCCCATGTCACGGAAGGCATCGAGGGTCAGACGCAGTTCTCCCTCCCATAACAGCTTGTAGCCTTCGAGAGTATTGGCGCGGACCGGTTTGAAACCCAGGTTGGCGGTTTGCAGCAACTCCCCTTCCACTACCTCCATGCCGTCAAGACGCCGATCCAGATCCAGTACGGCGTACACTGGCGCGCTCGCCGCCAACTCACCACCCACGTATTGAACACGCTCCGTATCTTTGTGATTGATTGGTTTTAATTGCATCGCCTCGACCACTTCGACCAGCTCCGATAGCGGCACCTTTTTCCCTTCCGGATTCGTTACAAAGGCCCTATCAAGCAGCTGTGGCTCGATGCGCTGTTCACGGGGTACATGGAGCTTGATAGGGACTGTTGTACGCTCTCCCTGGGGATGGGCATACCCAAGCACTTCTCCGTGCATCAGGCGGACCAGTGCTTGAGAGACCTGGGCCGGATCGAGTCCGGCCAATGCCGCTTCATCCCGCCGGACCTGAAAACGATACTCCACCAGGTCAAATGGAATGCTGGCATGGACCTCCGCCATGTCGTAGGTGTTTCGGTATTCGTGGGCCACCCGGTGAGCCAATTCATCCAGCACATTGAGATCTGGACCATAGAGTTCGGCAAGGATCGTAGCCCGAACCGGGGGGCCGGGTGGGTCCTCCATCAATTGAATGATGCCGCCTGGATAGCGGGCAGCAATCTGTTCCACTTCGCGTCGTAAAGCCCGTACCAGATCTATAGAGCTGGTTTTCCGCTCAAATTTATCAACGAGATTGACCCTGATCTCCGCATATTGTGGTCCGATGAGTTGAGCACTGCCTTTGAGCTGACCGTTGAAATCGACAATGGAAGGAATCCCCACATAGGTCTGGTAGCTGGTTACCAATGGATGATGGCGCAGCAGTTCACCTATTTCCCGCGCCGCACGATCTGTAATCTCCAATGGCCTGGTTTCCGGCAGGTGGATATGGACGAGAAAGGTGTTCTTGTCATCCTTGGGCAGGAAGGCCAAAGAAACACCAAGAGGAGAGACTGCGCCCGCCGTCCCTTGGGGCCGCAGAAACTGCCACGCCGGCTGCAGAAAGGAGAGCACCAATAGCAAGGTCACCAGCAGATAGAACAGCCAACGCAACCAGCGATGGTTCAGCAGGGGAGTGACCAATGCCTTATAAAACCGCTGAAGACGCTGGGGCTCCACCCCTCTGAGTACCTCGTCCTCATGTGGGCCGGCATGGCCGACGGCCGTCAGCACCCAGCGCCGTGCCAACCAGGGAGTCACCGAGTAGGCGATGATCAGCGATGCGATCATCGCCACCGGCACATTGAAGGTTATCGGATAAAAGTATTGTCCCAGCATGCCGCTCACCAGGGTCAGGGACAGGAACACGATGACGATCATGAAGGTGGCAAGCGTGGTGGGATTGCCGATCTCGTGGGTGGCGAGCACTGCCGCCTTGGCACGGCTATGTTTGTCCGCATCCGGCGGCAACTGGTCGAAGTGGCGGTGGATGTTCTCGATGACCACAATGGCATCATCCACCAGCATGCCCAAGCCAAGGATCAGGGCGTAGAGCGTAATCCGATTCAGCGTGGGACCTGCCAGCAGGTCCGCGCCCATTACGACGGAGAAAACCAATGGGATGGTGATCGCCACGATCAGTGCGGCCCGCCGGCCAAGAAAGAGCAGCAAAATTAGGGAAACCGCACCAATGGCGATGAACAGGTGCTCCACCAGCTGAGTCACAGTCTGGTCTGCCTTGTTGCCGTCGTCGCGGGTGATGACCACATGCACGCCTGGCGGAAGAAATCCGCTCTCCATCTGTGCAACACGCCGCCGCAGTTCTCTCGTGAGCACGACCGCATTCACACCGGTGCGCTTAGCCACCGCCAGGGTGGCTGCCGCCATCTCTGTCTTGCCGTTGTTCCGGGATCGGGGATCAGCCGTGCCAAAGGCAAATCGGGTCATCTGATCCCTTTCATGGGGTGGACCATCGATCACCTGTGCCAGATCCGAGACCCGGACCAGCCGGGCGCCATCGCTAAAGACGACAATGTCTCCTACCTGCTCTGCGGTCTGTAACAGCCCATCCACCCGCAAGGCACGGTTCTCCGCTTCATAGACGCGCAACCCCATGGGCTGATCTACATTGGCGTTACGCACCGCAGCCACGAGCTGATCGACTGTGACGCCGAAGACCTGCAACTGCTCCGGCAAGACCTCAATACGTATCTCCCGTGGCAAACCGCCTACGATGTAGCCGATACCGACACCTTTGACACTACGCAACCGTTCCAGCATTCGCTCGGCCATGCGCCGGAGTTCGTGATCGGTGTAATCCTGTGATGCCAGGGTGACAGTGAAAACCGGGACATCATCAATATCGATCGCCTGGATGCTGGGCTCCCCTGAACCAGACGGCAGGCGATGGCGGTTACGTAACACCTGGTCATACAGACGCACTAAGGCATCGTCCTTGTTCTCGCCCACCTCGAATTCCACCAACACCTTGGCGAGTCCTTTCAGGGCCGTGCCATAGATGTGTTTGACACCGTCAATGGATGCCAATTCTGATTCCAGCGGGGAAAGTAGCAAGTGCTCCACTTCAAGCGGTGAAGAACCTGGAAGGGCCACACTCACCTCTGCGGCAGGCACGATGATCTGAGGGTTCTCTTCACGCGGAGTCAACATCAGGCCCACAATACCAAAGCCCAGCAGTGCCAGGATCATCAGAACCGTCATCCGTGATTCGACAAAGTAACGAGCCAATCGGCCAGGTAGATTCAGGCGCTCAGTTTCCATCTGCTGCGGCTTGCTTGATCCGGTCGCCATCCCGGAGTCGGCGCGGAGGCTTGAGGACCACCGACAGACCGGCCTCTACACCGGCAAGAACCTCGCGGTAATCTTGCCAGTGCTTGCCTGTACGTATGCTCCGAAATCGCGCGGTACCATCTGCCATTACCACAAAAATGCCCTCGATTCCGGCACGCTCCACTATGGCAGAGACCGGCACAACGGGGGCCGTCTCATGGCCAAGCAGGATATGGGCACGAGCGAATTGCCCGGGAGATAAACACTTGTTATTAGGCAACGCTATCCGTACCTTGCTGCGACGAGTAACGCTATCTGCGGAACGGACAATGCGCGTCACTTCTCCGGTGATGGGGTGAGAACTGGACTGGACGAAGACATCGATTTTTTGCCCTTTAGTTATACTTCCAATCTGTGAAGCTGAAAGATAGACCTCCAATTCCATGGGGCTGAGCACATC
>JBDLIF010000248.1:0-4599 GCA_039714955.1 Pseudomonadota bacterium
CTTTCTCGAACAGCATCAGTAACCCACTGCTGCTCAGGTTTTTAACGATGGCGGCGTCAGGCTCACTCGCGCCGGCAATGCGTAAACGGGCGGGACAGTCAATGGGCATGCGCGGGAAATGGCGTTTTTCTGCGTATTGGATCATGCGTCGTTCTACTCCTTGGTGGACCACTGATATGCTTGTCAGGGATTATCTTGCGTCAGAGACAGAATTTGTCAATAAGACAGATCCTTGACGCAATGGGTGTGATGCTGAAAACATCCAAATAAGCGTGACATTTTCGAGAGTTGAACGAAGTGAGTTGTTTAATTCTTATTACCTTTGGCCAGTAGCTACTCTGGCTGATCATTAGAGAGGGCGACATGAGACCCGTTATAGTGAAAATTTTCCTTCTGACCATGGCCATTCCCAATCTGGCAACCAGTGGAGAGGTCTACCGGACGGTCGATGAATCGGGACAGGTGATATTTACCGATACGCCCCCCACCAATACCACCGAAGTGGAGACGATTCAGTTACCCCCTGGGCCGTCTGCCGAATCGGTGCGTAAGGCGGAGGCGCGGGAAGAGGCCATTCGCCGGGAGCTGGAGAGTATAAAGGCCCAGCGGGAACAGCAACAGAAGGAGCGTGGCGACCGCTTGGGTCAGGCGGAACAGGAGCTGGCTGAGGCCGAGGCCAGGCTCATCGCCAGCAAGGAGTTCAGGGAGGGAGACAGACAATCCCTGGCAGGTGGAAAAAGTCGCATAAGGCCCGAGTATTTTCAGCGTGTCACAGAGGCCGAGGAGGCCGTCGAGGCGGCGCGGAAGAGGCTTGTAAGGATTCGTAACGAGCGCTGATGCGGATCTTTCTGGTGGGAGGGGCACTGCGGGACCGGCTGCTGGGTCTGCCTGTCAGGGAGCGGGATTTCGTCGTGGTCGGGGCCACGGCGGAGCAGATGCTGGAGCAGGGTTTTCAACAGGTGGGACGGGATTTTCCGGTGTTCCTGCATCCCCAAACCCATGAGGAGTATGCCTTGGCCCGCAGCCGCCGGAGACCCGGAAAAGGCGATGGGAGACCCCATGCGGATCCCTCAGTCAGCCTGGAAGAGGATCTGGCCAGACGGGATCTCACCATCAATGCCCTGGCGGAGAGCGAGGATGGTTTGCTGATCGACCCCTTTGGCGGCCGGCAGGATCTGCGGGCAAGACTGCTCAGGCATGTCTCTCCGGCATTTACCGAAGACCCTGTGCGGGTTTTACGGCTGGCCAGGTTCATGGCGCGATATCAGGGGTTGGGCTTTCGCGTGGCGGAAGAGACCCTTGTCCTGATGCGTCGGATGGCGGAATCGGGGGCCTTGGATGCCTTGGTTGCCGAGCGGGTCTGGCAGGAGCTGACAGGCGCGCTTGCCTGTGAAGACCCGCGCCCCTTTTTCGATACCCTGAGGTGCTGCGGGGCCCTGGTCCGGGTCTTCCCCGAGATCGACCGGCTCTGGGGCGTGCCCCAGCCGAAACATTGGCATCCGGAGATCGACTGCGGCATCCATAGCATGCTGGTGCTGAGGATGGCATGCAGGCTCTCACCCTTGTTGGAGGTGCGTTTCGCCGCCCTGACCCATGATCTGGGTAAGGGGACCACCCCTGATGAGATGCTGCCCAGCCATCATGGACATGAGGCCAGGGGGGCGCGATTGGTCGGCAGGCTCTGTGAACGCCTGCGGGCGCCCAAGCGTTTTCGGCTGCTGGCTGAGCGCTGCGCCAACTACCATGGGCTTTGTCATCGGTTGGATGAACTGAACCCCAGGACGATTATCAGGCTGCTGGAACGCTTGGATGCCTTTCGCCAACCGGAGGCCTTTGCCAGCTATCTTCTGGTGTGTGAGGCGGATTACCGTGGGCGACAGGGCCGCGAAAACCGGCCCTATCCCCAGGCGCGGGAGTTTCAGCGGCTGTTCGATGCCGCACGGCAGGTGGATACTTGCACCCTGCAATATCTATCTGATGGGCGGGCAATAGGCAAGGCGCTGCATGATTTAAGGCTTGCCGCCATCAAGGCGGCGAAATCTCAATAGTTGTAATTAGTTTCTGTACGGGCCCTAATTACTGACGTGAAGAGCAATATCACCTGGTAAGTAGTACTAACTGGCAAGCCGGTGAAAGATGCGGAAGCCGGCGAGATAGGTGCCCGCCGCGGAACCCAGGGTACTGAGAAAGAAGATCAGCAGGGTGCGGGAGACCCGGTTATGCCACCAGCCCTTGAAGGAAGTGGTATCGCTGCGCAGGGCACCGAAATCGGCGACCGTCGGTTTGCGCAGGTAGAGCTCGGCGGCCGCTGTCACCATGCCCGCCCCGATGGTCGGATTGAGCGAGGTGAGCGGGGCCGCGAGGAAGGCGGTCAGCACCGTCAATGGGTGTGCGGCGGCAATCAGGGCCCCCAGGGCGGAAAGGCTGCCATTGATCAACACCCAGTCGGCTACCAACCGCCATCCCAACTCCGGGCTGCGGATGAAGCCAATGGCAAAGCCGACGAACACCAGTGCCACGATCACCCAGGGAATCAGTTTTGGCCATCGCCTGGGTACCGGTAACCGGTCCAGCGCCTGAATAATGGCCTTTGGGGGTTCCTGTTGCTCTTCAAGATAGCGGGCGATACCTCGCATATGACCCGCACCCACGACGGCGAGGAGATTTTCGTGACCCTTGCCTTCGATCTCCTCCCGCAGACGTGCCGCCATATAGCGATCTCGTTCGTCTATCAATGGCAGGTAGAGGTCCTGGCGATCTTCAGCGAACTCGGCAAAGGTGGTCTCCAGGATATCTCCCTCCTTGAGTTGCTCGATCTCGCTTTCGGACACATCCTCCTTGGAGAGGATGCCGGCCAGCAGGCCGGTAAAAAGCCCCAAGCGCTTCCACCAGGGCAGATTTGCGGCAACCCGTTTGAGGGTGGTGCTGATCTCCCGGTCTATCAACAGCAGAGGAAGGTGTGATTCGCGGGCAATGCGGATCGCTTCGCGTTGTTCCGCGCCTGGCTCTATACCAAACTGATCCGCCAGCCGTTGTTGATAGGCGCCAAGGGCAAGGCTTGCCATCACCAGGGTAACCCGCTTATCGCGAATAACCTTGAAAAGATCCATCTTGGCCAGTGCGTCAGGATTGAGCAGGGCATTGTAACGGCTGGGACAGAGTTCCACCGCGACCGCGTCATAGTTGTCTGAATTCAGGAGTTCGGCAACCTTTTCCGCGCTGGCCCGGGAGACATGGGCGGTGCCCAACAGGGTGACTCGACTGTCACCCAGCGTGATTTCTTGTTGAGGTTCCTGTTCACCGCTCCGCATATCGATTTGCCAACCACAGCTAAAATTGCGCACATTCTAACAGTGAATGGAAAACGATGGGCGGATTTCAGCGTCCAGTCGTTGCGGACGTGGGATGAAGAAGTTGCTGATGTTGCCAGTCGTAGAAGGCGTTCTCCGCATTGAGGGGGTAGGCTGCGGCCATTAGCCACAATCCCCCCAGCAGAATAGCCAGATTTTTTGCGATCTCCATGTCATCTCCCCCATTTCTTCGCATCAATATATCGATGATTGGATGCGGCGTGGCTTTAGATCTCAAGTTTCGGAGTTCAAACGGGGCACGGAGAGGGGGTAGCATTTTGAGACAGGCTGTTAATACATCCTTGTACGCTCGGCTGTGGCCCTCCATGGCCGCTGACGGTCTCAATACGCTATCCCCTCTCCGCCAGATATCGCATTGGAGTGTTTGAACTCCGAAACTTGAGTTTAGATAAAAGCTTAGTCGACAAAACCGAGTGTACTTGTAGGAAATTACCGATCATCCTGTAGGAGAAAAGGGGGAAATTTGCTGATTGGTACAAAAAGCAGGGACTGTTTGTTCGCTTCAACTTACTATTGGCCAAGTTCTCTGTTAATTTATTTCTACGCTTACTCCATCAGCCTCATATTTCCGCGGAACTTTTCATGGATAACAATATCGTTTGGCACCACGCCACCGTCACCCGCGATCGCAGGGAAAAACTCAACCAGCACCGATCGAAGCTGCTCTGGTTCACCGGTCTGTCCGGCTCGGGCAAGTCCACCCTGGCCCATGCGTTGGAGGAAGAGTTGCATCAACGGGGTTGCCGAACCTACGTATTCGATGGTGACAATGTACGGCATGGTCTCTGTCGCGATCTGGGGTTCAGTGTCGAAGATCGCTCGGAAAATATCCGTCGGATTGGTGAGATGGCGAAATTGTTTGTCGATTCCGGGGTGATTGCCCTGACGGCCTTCATTTCGCCCATCCGAGAGGACCGTGAGCGCGCCCGTGGCCTGTTTCCCCATGGCGATTTTCTTGAGGTCTATGTGAAGTGCCCGCTGGAAAAGTGCGAGCAGCGCGATGTGAAGGGGCTCTACAAGCGTGCAAGGGATGGAGAGATTCCTGAATTCACTGGCATCTCTTCACCCTACGAGCCTCCGGTCAAGCCGGAGATCGTGGTCGATACCGAGTATGACACGATTGAAGACTGTGTGGATCAGATGATTCGAGGTCTGGAGGAGCGAGGCATTATTCCCAATCGGGTTGTTTAAGGACTTTATCGAGCGCACGGGGAGTGAGGATATGATC
>JBDLIF010000249.1:0-4596 GCA_039714955.1 Pseudomonadota bacterium
CTGGCGCTGTTTGACTTTAACCAGGTCAAGGTCGTCATTTCCACGGGTGAAGAGCAGTTAGATAAAGAGTGGTTGGAACGGGCGCATGAGGCGGGTTGCATCGTGCTAGACATCGGCGCACAGCTGTTGGAGGTGTCCGATCTTCCACCGGTGGTGGCCTCGGTTAATGCGGAGGTGTTGGAAATGGTTGCTCATGGTGGGATCGTTGCCCTGCCTGATGCAGCAACAACCCAGTTGATCACCGTGCTGAAGCCCCTGGTCGATAGTCTGGATATTGAAAGGGTTTCAGTTGTCAGCTGCCATGCCGTCTCGGACATGGGACGCTCGGGGGTCGAGGAGATGGCGCGCCAGACCGCCCAACTGCTCAATGGCAAACCGGTGACCCCGTTGCTTTTCCCCAAACAGATCGCTTTTAACCTATACCCACAGGTCGGGGAGATAAATAGCAACGGATTGACCACTACGGAACAGAGAATCATTGATCATACAAGACGGATTTTGGCTGATGAGAATATTGGAATCTCGCTAACCTGCAGTTGGGTCCCGGTGTTTTTTGGCCACTCTCAGGCAATCACTGTGCAGACAGCGGATTCAATAAAGCTTGATCAAGTGCACGAAATATTCTCGGCGTTCCCGGGAATAAACCTCATGGCGACTTCAGGATCTTCACCGACGGCCGTTACAGATGCATCCGGAAAGGATAACTTGACGCTAGGTCGGATTGGCTCCGGGTCTGAAAGTATGACCGAATTCTCATTTTGGACGGTCGCTGACAACATCCGATTTGGTCTTGCTGGAAATACTGTCAAGGTTCTTGAGGTTCTGGTAAAAAACTTTTTGTAATCTATAGTTAGCCGCATATTATCAAGTTTGTTCTATAGCTTTTGCAATATCTCAGTGGGTTATAGTAATCGGCTTTACAGGTCCTGGTTCGTCGATGGGATCTGTATGTGTGGCAAGGAGGAAGCATGATTCGCAAGCTGTCTCTGGCAGTGGCTGTGGCTACAGCCCTATCGCCTTTGGGTGTACTAGCCTTGGGGCTCGGAGAAATACATACCCATTCAGCACTTAATCAGCATTTTAAAGCTGATATCGATCTGCTCTCCATCTCTCAGGACGGCTTACAAGATGTCAGAGTAGGGTTGGCCTCACCAGCAGCATTTGCCAAGTCTGGTATAGATCGGCCATTTATGCTTTCGGGGCTGATATTTACTCCCGCTTTGTCATCGGATGGTCGACCGGTCATTGCAATCACAAGCAAGCAGCCGGTTCGAGAGCCATTCCTGAATTTTCTGATTGAGGTGAATTGGCCAAAAGGTCGTTTACAACGTGAATATACCGTTTTGCTTGATCCTCCGGTGACTTTGGCGAGAAAACCGGCTGCGCTTGAAGCACCACGGATAAGCACGGCTCCCGCACGTCAACCTGTTCAGGCGAGTCAGTTCAACCCCCTCCCAATCGGTGACACCCCATCGGCAAGGATTGCCCCGGAATCCGGTTCCCGGGAGTATGGTCCCATTCGGCCCAATGACATGCTTTGGGAGATCGCAAAAACCCTCAAGCGAGAGGGTGAGACAGTCGAGCAGGTCATGCTGGCCCTGCTTCGCTATAACCCCGATGCCTTCATGCGGGACAATGTGAATAACCTGAAAAAGGGGATGATTCTGCGTCTACCCGCTGATGCGGATGTGACGGGATTATCTCATCGTCAGGCTCGCAGGGAGTTCCTGGCCCAGACCCGTGAATGGCGTCAGGAACGGGAACAGTCCTTAATGACGGCTTCCTCTGTGCAAGGGGCAGCGCCAGTAGCCGCGGTTATCCCCAAGAGTGAAGATAGTGATCGTCTGAAGTTGGTATCGACAAAAGCAGACGATAGCGATGAAGCAAAGGATCAGGAGGGCAAGGCCGAACAGGCTAAGAAGCTCTCAAGCCTGGAACAGCGGATCCTGTTGATCCAGGAGGAGAGTGAGAGTACCCGTCAGGAGAACAAGGAGCTCCAGACGCGCATTCGAGAGCTTGAGGCCCAACTTAATGATATCCAGCGGCTGCTTACACTCAAAAACGATCAGCTGGCGGAACTGCAGACCACTCAACAGATCGTGGCGGAAAGGAGTGAGCCCATTGAGTCTGCTGATGAACGAACAGTTGTAACAGCGGTACCGTCGGATCTGGTGGACTTACCGTTCCAGGAAGGGGAGGTAATCGAAGAGGTCGATATTGAGGCGGCCGTTAAAGAGGCAATGAGATCGGAACAGGCGGTCTCTGAGCAGCCCGCGGTTGCGGCCGAGCCCGTCATAACAGAGAAGCCGGAACAACCAGAGCGGCCAGTATCCTCTCCGGTTAGCTCGCCTGAAATCCTGGAAAAACCGGAAGTCGCATTGCCCGTGGCCCAGGCGCCGAAGAAGAACGGCTTTCTGGAAATCCTGAAAGACAATACCACCTTGATGGGTACGGTAGGCGCCGTTGCAGTGCTATTGATTGGCCTGCTCTGGTTGATCATGCGCAGACGCAAGGAAGCGGATGCAGAGTTCGCCGAGAGTATCTTGATGGCTCCTGAGGGTGAAGCAGAGGCTGGTATGACTTCGGGAGATACCGGATCTATCAATGAACCCTCAGAAGAGACCTCATTTATGAGCGACTTCTCTCCGAGTGATATCGATGCGCTGCAGGATGAAACAGGCGAGGTTGATCCTGTCTCGGAGGCGGATGTCTACATCGCCTATGGCCGATACCAGCAGGCCGAGGAACTGATCAAACAGGCCATTGAAAGATACCCGGATCGGAAGGAGTTGAAATATAAATTGTTGGAGATCCACTACTCGGCCAAAAACAGTGACCCATTCTTCCAGTTGGCGGAAGAATTGCGCCAGGCTGGTCTGGAGAAAGAGAAACCGGAAATCTGGGCCAAGATTGCAGGTATGGGAAAGGAACTTGATCCTAAGCACGTATTGTTCACCGCGGCGGCGGCCGGTATCGGGCTCAGAGGGTCCGATGATGAACTGGACGATCTCGGATTGAGTCTTGACACTGGGTTTGCGCAGGATCTGGGGGGGTCCACATCGCTAGCGGCTAACGAGCCAAACCAGGAGACCACGGAAGTTTCGGGCTTGGTGGATCTCAGCGATATGCAGAAGCTGGATGAGACGGATTCTGATACTCTGGAGTCTGATTTATCTCTCGGTTCGGAATTTCTCAATAGTCTGGATTCAGAGCAGTATACTGATACTCCGGAGTCGAGGGGTGAACCCGACTTGCTGGAGGACATCGACCTGGATGAATTGGAGGCTATTTCCGAATTCGTCGGACCGGAGTCGGGTGACAGTCTGACCCTCGATCCATCCTTGGATGTTTTAAGCGATCAGACAAGCCATGATCTGGATGGCGCCGTGAGGAACACTAACTCGGCAGATGAGGCCAACATAGTAGGCCTTGAGGACTCGGAACCTTTGGAGGACCTCGACCTGGAGAGCCTCGAAAAAGAGTTGGAGTTGCTATCTGGAGATCTTGAAGAGGAACCGGATAGAGGAACAGAGGCCGACGCGCAGAGCACCCCAGAGGAGGTCGAAACCTCGAGTAATATCCTGGAGTTCGATACCACGGATGAGGTAACAACAAAGCTCGATCTTGCCCGCGCCTATGTTGATATGGGTGATGCAGAAGGGGCAAAGAGCATTCTGGAAGAGGTTGCCAGCGAAGGTAGTGAAGAGCAGAAAGGAGAGGCCCAGGAGCTGTTGCAGAATATTCCCGGCCGATAGAAACTACCCTATCGATGAGCAAAGGGGCGCACCGGATGCGCCCCTTTTGTTTGTGCCTGTGTAGTGGGATATTTCGATGAAGATAGCATTAGGTGTTGAATACGATGGTAGTGAGTTTCACGGCTGGCAATACCAGGGGGATGTACGGAGTGTTCAGGAGTGCCTTGAGGCGGCACTGTCCAGGGTGGCTGACCACCCTGTAACGGTGATCTGTGCCGGCAGAACCGATACCGGTGTACATGCCACCGGGCAGGTGGTCCATTTTGAGACCACTGCGTTCAGGCCACCGCGCTCCTGGATTTTGGGTAGCAACGCCAATCTTCCTGGTGATGTGAGCATCGCCTGGGCGCACGAGATGCCGGAGGGGTTTCATGCCCGTTTTTCCGCGGTTGGCCGCCACTATCGCTATCAGATTCTGAATCGTAGAACAAGATCCGCCCTCTGGCGGGGAAGGGCCACCTGGATACATCACTCCCTGGATGAGATGGCTATGCATCGGGCGGCCCAGCAATTGGTCGGAACCCACGATTTCTCCTCCTACCGTGCCTTGGCCTGTCAGGCGAAACACCCGTTGCGGACCATCCACAGCCTGAATGTCAGCCGGCAGGGGGAGATGGTCATTATCGAGGTCCATGCCAATGCCTTCCTGCACCACATGGTGAGAAATATTGCCGGGGTACTGATAGCGATCGGTAAGGGGGAGCAGGGGGAATTCTGGAGCCGGGAGATCCTTGAACTGAGGCACCGGACAAAAGGGGGGGTGACCGCTCCACCCCAGGGCCTCTATCTGACCCGCGTGGAATATCCGCAGGAGTATCAAGCACTCCTTGATAGTGTACTC
>JBDLIF010000250.1:0-4589 GCA_039714955.1 Pseudomonadota bacterium
CCGGCTTGCCGGGCCGCAGATCATCAGAGAGATCGAGCACGCCGCGGAAACCGCCCAGCCACTGTTGCAGATCCAGTGAGGCCTTCTTCAACATCTCCGGCTTGTTGCCCTGGATCCGGATATCTATGGCCTTACCCGCGACGCCACGTTCCTTGTCCGTGAATTTGAGGGATAGCACATCAGGCAGCTCACCCACCCGTTCGCGCCAGTCGGCAAGCATCTCCGGAATAGTGCCGACCCGCTCCTCCGCCGGCAGCAGATCGGCGCTTACGGTGGCGAGGTGGGGACCGCTCTCATGGGCATCGACGTTGGTGTTGAACAGCAAGGAGATGTTCTTCACCAGGCGTTTGCCGCCTTCCTGACGACTCGTAAACGCCACATCCAATGCCTTCAACTCAGCCACCAGGCGATCCACCACCTCCTCGGTGCGTCGCAACGGTGTCCCTTGCGGCAGCAATACCCTGACCTGAATCACGTCGCTTTCCAGCACCGGCAGCGCCCGGTACTTGAGCACACCGGCCGGAATCATGGTGAAGGAGATGATGACCAGTGCCACCAGCAGGCCCAGGGTCAGATAGGGTTGATTCACCGCCCGCCTTAGCAGCGGGCCAAACCAGTTATCCCGAACGCCGTCGAACCAAACATCGAAGCGGCGATGGAACCAAGAGCGGCGCTGCTGCGCCAGGTGGCCCATGGAATGACGCAGGTGGGCCGGCAGGATGAGAAAGGCCTCGATCAGGCTTACCGCCAGGGCAATGACCAGCACTGCGGGGATGAATTTCAACACTGCCCCCATCTTCCCGGCCATGAACGCCAGCGGACCCACGATCATCACCGTAGTCAGAAAAGACGAGAGCACTCCGGGCAGTACCTGACGCGTGCCCTGCACAGCGGCCTCCAGGGCACTCCTGCCTTTACGAATCTGCACGGCAATATTCTCGGAGATCACGATGGCGTCATCCATCAACAGGCCGATAGCCACCAGCAGGGCCACCATGGTCATCATGTTCAGGGTGTAGCCGAACAGGTGCATAAAGAAAATGGCGCCTAGAAAAGAGACCGGCAGTCCCATCACGACCCAGAAGCTGTAGCGCAGGCTGAAAAAGGTCCACAGGGCTAAGAACACCAGGACCAGACCCACAAAACCGTTCTCCAGCAGGATGCGCAACCGATCGCGGATGTTGGAAGTGACGTCCTGGCTGATCTCCAGGTGGACACCTTTGGGCGCCATACCCTGCTCTCGAGCCAGGTTTTCCTGGACCGCCGCCATCACACGTAAGGAGTCCTGGGTGTAGTTCTTGGAGATTTCCAGCAAGGCGCCACGTTGGCCATTGAACAGGATCTTCTCCTCCTCCTTATCGAACAGCGTGCGGATGGTGGCGACATCGCCCAGGCGCACCACGCCACCTGTTTGGGCAGAGACCAGGATGAGGTCCTGGAACTCAAGCGGGGTGCGCCGCTGTTCGGCGAAACGCACGACCAGATCGCCGTCTGCGGACTGTACCGTGCCGGCCGGAAGGTCGATGCTCTGGCGTTCGATGGCCGCTTTGATATCCGATATTCCAAGGCCGTAGCGTTGCTGCACCTCCCCTGGTATCTCGATAACTATATCTTGTTCGGAGAAACCGAGAATGCGCACCTGGGCAATCCGCCGATCGCGCTTGAACCGGGTCTTGACCTGCTCGGCGTAGGCCTTGAGGTCTGCCGGCGACATGTTGCCGGTAATCATGACCCCTGCCACCACCGCCACCCGTTCCAGGACCTCGATGGCGGGCGTCTCCACCTTGTCTGGAAACGTCGAGATCGATTCAATCTGGGCCTTAACGTCGGCGTGGAACGCATCCATGCCGGCCCCCTCTGCCATCTGCACGGTGATGATGGCGAGGTTTTCTCGTGCATCGCAACGCACCTCCTTGAGATGGGAGAGGGTATCGAGCACTTCCTCACTGCGCAGGCAGATGCTGTCCTCGACCTCGGCCGGCGTAGCCCCAGGGTAAGGAATACGGACCTCCACTTCCGTGGGCGGAACGATCGGAAACGTATCACGCTGCAGTTTCGGCAGTGTGATCAATCCCAGAATCATCAGGGCGATCATCAACAGATTGGCGGCCGTGGTGTGTCGGGCGAAGTACGCAATCATCGATTGCGACCCTTCCGACCGGTGGCTGCCATCTTCAGACGCTGCATCGTCTTTTCATCGACCACCGGATCCAACAGCATCCCCGCCGCCGCTGGAATCAGGTCCGAAACCACCACAGTCTCACCCTCCTCCAACCCTGTGGCGATGGCAGCGGCGCCGCCCTGAATAAAGACGGTCTTTACCGGACGAATCTCGAGTCGGTTCTCCTGATTCAGGATGTAGACTTTGCCGTCATGCAGCGCGGAGGTCGGAACAACGACGGGCTTACCCTTCGGTTTCTTGCGCAGTTCCACTTCCACGAAGGTGTTTCTTACCAAGGGTGGACGCTGACCGGGACGCGCCTGTGCATAAGGTTTATCTACCACCACCACCACTCCGAGTGTTTGGGTCTGAGGGTCTATCACGCCCGCCACCCGGTCCACTCGTGCAACCCACTCGATGGTGTGGGTCGCGGTCCTCAGACGCACCAGGGCATCGAGCTTGAGCGCCCCCGGAACCCGATCCATCGCGCCCGTGTCCTCGTCGTCTTCGGCCGATTTCTTGCCTGCGATAAGTGGACGCAGCTTGCCAATTGGGAAACGCGCCTCGATTTCCACCGCCTCCAGCCCGTCGGCCGAAAAAAGCAGCTGCCCCTTGTTGGCGTATTGCGCCTGGTTGACTTTACGATCGGTAATCCGCACATCGAAAGGCGCAACGAAGCGTGTGCGCTGCAGATCGAGTTCGGCGTTGTCCTTTTGGATATAGAGGACTTCCCGCTCCGCCGCATTCAAGGCCAGGGTATTCTTAAGATTCTGGACCAGCACCTCTCCTTTCAGAAGGCTGCGCTCCGCCTCTTCGAAAACGGAGGCCGACAGTGTGCCCTGCTGTTTGAGCTTTCGCTTGCGCTCAATGTCGTTTCTCAGCAGCAATTGGCCGCGCTCCTCCAATGCGAGGGAGGCACGGGTGGTTTTGTCCTTGACCTCCAGGGCATTCAGTTGCGTTTCGGCCTGGGTGAGTGCCAGCCGATAACTGGCATCGTCAATCCGCAGCAGTTCCGCGCCCTGGTCGAGGAGCTTGCCGCTCTTGAGTTCATCTGAGATCCAGGCGACTTGTCCGGCCACCTCGGCCACCGCCTCCCAGGTCCTGGCCGCCTGCGTCGTGCCGTATCCCACAGCCCTCGGGATGATCGGCAGGCTCGGTGCTTCGATGACTCGTACCTTGACCGCACGCTCTGTAGCTTCGATTTTTTCCGGCGGACTCTTCATTCTGGGTGCCACCACCAGAATGATCAGGGCAATGAAAACAAGCAGTATGAACCAGGACCGACGGAGCCATTTTTTCTGCATTGTTGCTTCTACCTCCAAGGGACCGTGCAATCGTGCAGTCGTGTTGTTTGTCTGTTCTGAAATACGGTCTCGTTCGACAATCATCCATCGGACGATGAACCTTGCAGCTTACTGCGCCATACACGAACGACGCGCACCTTCCTCGGTTCAAGCCGGTACACAATACGCAACGGCGGCTGTATGAACTCTCTGAGCAATGGCTGACTGAATTCCGGGCCGGTGAGTCTCTGCCGTATGCTTGACCACACGACCGGAATACACCTTCAGCTCAGACATGGGTATGACATCTTCGGAAAAATTCGTGCCCATGGCATTCAGCCAAGTTCCGCTAATGGGTCCAATAATAGCACCTGCAGCGCCATTTTATTATGGGCTTAGCCTCAGCCATAATGCATCTAAAAAGAGGTCCATGACATGTCAATGCAGACACCCCAGCCGCGAAAAAATCGGCTGATTCCGAATATAAAAAAGACAGCGTCGATGTTTGTGGGCATGTTGCCCATTCTTGTGGGAGTCGTCCTCCTCACTGGACTGATACTCGAGGTCCTCCCCGCTGATAGGGTAGCAGGATGGTTTGGCAGAAATGACATGCTGGACGCCCTGATAGGGGCGGCATTCGGCAGCGTTGCGGCCGGGCACCCTCTCACCAGCTACGTCCTGGGCGGGGAACTATTGGCAAATGGTATCAGCCTGGTCGCCGTCACCGCCCTGCTGGTGAGCTGGGTAACTGTCGGCAGCGTCCAGTTTCCTGCCGAGGCGCTCATGCTCGGCCGGCGCTTTGCACTCTACCGCAATCTGCTCTGCTTCGGCTTTTCCGTCCTCATCGCCGTACTGACTGTAGCGACGCTACGGCTGTTGGGTTGAACCTAAAATCCGCAGTTGACCGCTCCATTCTGTTAGTAAGGTGCTGTCATGAAAGACATTAACGCTGATAAGCTTATGCACCTACCGGGTGAATTACGCTACGGAGTAGATTGCACGCTTGTGGCGGCGCATGGCGGCGTTTCAACTCCTTGCAATAGAACAACTATTATTACGGACATCCTGCCCTTCACCCTACGGGCCAGCTCTAGCTGTTCAAATCGCTCCAGACGATTTAGTCCGCGTCGTTGTGCGATGTGCAG
>JBDLIF010000251.1:0-4588 GCA_039714955.1 Pseudomonadota bacterium
CGAAGCGCGTGAACTGCGGGTTCACACGTGCGGCGGCCAACTTCTGAAAATTGAGCCCCGCTGCACCCACGTCAAGGGACACGGCGGGGCCAAGGCAGCTGTCCGCCGGGCCGTGGCCGGCCTGCCCGGCCATCGCTTCGTGATGCGCACCGACGTCAAATCCTATTACGCCTCGATCGACCACTTCCTCCTGCTGGAGCGGTTGGCGGGACCCATCAAAGACCGGCAGGTGCTGAACCTGTTGAGCCAGTATCTGCGCTGCACGGCCGAGCGGGGTGGGGTGCTCTACGATCACGAGCAGGGGATTTCACGTGGCTGCGCCTCGAAAAAGTCTCGGTGGTCAAGATCGACCTCGCATGGAAGTTCGGCAAGATTGGTCGTAGCCAACTCGAGCGCCGGCTGCGAGAGGTCGATGCCGTGGTAGTGGCGGACAGGAAGGCCACGTAGTGCCTCCGGCATGATGCTCGCGTCGCCGCAGGCGATGTCCAGAAAGCAGAACGGCGAGGTGAAGTGCTCGGCCAGGGTTGCATGCAGTACACGCGTCACCTCGCGGTGTGAAAGCGAGTTTCCTGAGACCAGCTTTCCGTAGGTCGCCCACTGCTGCTGGAATTGGCTGAGCGCTGCGGCGTCCACCACCTCATCGCCAGGGCGGAACTGATGGATATGTACGTGCCCGTTGATCATCGCCTGCCTCCATCTGCCGCCGATGGCGCCAACCGTCGGGCCAACACGCTTCCTATTCCCCGCTTGGCATAATCCCTCTTACCCGCTCCGGCCATATCGCCTTCTCCGGCTAAAACATTGATGGCTGAAATCCAGATTCGCCCAATTTCCGGCTGTTTTCAAGGCAGCAGAAGCTTGACTCAGGTGGAGGAGCGCTTAGGCATCGGCGTTCGTCCGTTCTTGCGGCGCTCCGGCCTTCCAGGTGGCCCCTGTTGAACGGCGGCAGCAGGTCGGAGCCAGACTAAAAACTGGAAATCCACGATTGCTGCAGCGCAGCAGTCCGCTCTGGGGACTCAGCAGACCTTGGCGGCGAACGAGCGAGTACGGCTTAAGGAGCCTACGCCACTCTTCTTTTGACCATGTTTGATGCGAGTCAAGCTCCAATCCGTCTTCTGCGCATAGCAAACATACCGATAATCCCCAATATGCCTGCCAGGGCGATGAGTTTCCACTCTGAGAGAGTAGGGATCGCAGAAGGCGGGGAAAGGCAATCATCGACCAAGAGAACAAAAACCTCATCACTTTCATCTGTATTGTTGCCTGTCACGAGGTCCGAATCACTCTCAAATGCGATATAGGCAAAATTATTTGGAGATGACAATCCATCCACATCCGCATCATTACCAAAATTTGTTAAAGGCATAATCACCGGATCATCAGGATTGGTAATATCAGCGAAAATAATCTGATCGCTTGTGTCACTGCCAAGGGGGGTAAAATCCGGATTATTAGTTTCAAATGCCATTTTGGCTGCAGTCTGATCAATAATCCCAAACGCCGCTGTAAATTCGTCTGAATCTGTTATCTGTGTAAAAACCGGAGAGGCTGGATCTGTTACATCAACGAGGAAGAAGTCTGGATTCTCGTCAGGGTTCATCCCAGTAATATTAGAATTAGAACTGATAAGGATATAGTTACCGCCAGCCGCAAATTGCGCTCCCTGCGCTCTGAAATCGCCACTTGGAAAGTTTGTGATCTGATACAGCATGGAGTCCGGTGAATTGGGCGGGTCAAAACTGATCTCAGAAAGGTAAAGTTCTCGCCCGCCGTCAGCGTTGTTGCCTGGGGGAACAAAATTCTGTGAAGTTATAAATGCAACCCTTGACCCATCGAAAGTGGCAACAGGTCCGGACGATATACTGCCGACCACCGGTGTATCCGTTAACTGCGCAAAAGGAACCACTATATTATTGTGATCATATATAAAATACTCGTTGCTTAGGTCCGGATTATCACCTGTTATATCAACTCCGGACCCCACGGCGATCTTTGTGCCATCACCTGAAATAGAGCCGCGGGATGACTTATTATTCAATCCGTTGTTTGTGAGTTGTGTAAACATCGGGTTGTTGGGATCGCTGATATCCGCATAAAACAATTGATCGAAATTACTCAGGTTACCTCCCGTCAGATTGCTTCTGGAGTCAAATGCAATTTCACCACAGTCATCACTTATCGAGAGGCCGCTCTCAGATTGGGTTGTATTGGTCAGTTGATAGAAGACAGGCTGGAAAATGTTACTTACATCAGCAAAAAACAAGTCGGGCTGCTCAGCATGTCCGTTATTTAATAAGTCACCACGGGAAGAAAACAGTATGCCTCTCCCATTGCCGCAAACCTTAGGGTTATCTGAATCCTGGTTTGAATCTGTTAGCTGTATAATGTCACAGGACTCCGAACGGTGTACGGAAGTTGCTATATTAGGAACAAAAAAGAAAAAACTAAGAGTACAGGTTACTAACGCCAGTTTCCTTGACATTTTCATGCTCCAAAGGAATTGGGAAGGGCTAGAGACGTGCCTTCAGCGCACTCGGCGGACGGCACCGAGGGCAGGCCTGGCAGGATTGCCGTTACCTGTTTGATAAAAACTCTGCCATCCGCACTGGTCATCTCGGCCCGTCCTTTTGTGCAAGAATCACCGCTGAACGACAGTTTCTCGAAGATTGAGGTCCCCTGCAAGTGCCAACGTCATCCGCGGCGAATGGAAACCTCGGCCTGGTTAACGAATGGCTCGGGCCAGGTCAGTGATCGGGTGGCAGGTCAGCGGGGTCTGGCAACTGTCCAGACGACTGCTGCCTCGCCCATGGGGACGGCAACCGCAATCCGATCTGCTGAGCACGCATTTTTTTGGCCGTAAGCAATCAGCGACAGGTTTGTGTGCAAACAGGTTCAGCTAAACCGGGCTAGACGGCCACCGCTCGCTATTACCCCACGAGATGGTTACTGAGGGACAAACCGGCATCGATCTTCAGGACGCTGCCGGTAGTGTAAAATGAGTAGCAGTCTGCCGAAAGATACACAGCAGCACGGCCGATGTAGCAGGGCTGAATCGAACTCTGGTGCAGCACGGCGGCTCGCTGTGGCAGGGGGTCCCCTTCCGTGTCTTCCGCCACCCAACCCGGAGCGATGCCGTTTACCCTGATTCCATGCGGAGCTAAATCCACGGCCAGTTCCTTGACGATCATAGCCAACGCTCCCTTAGAGGCGCTATAAGCTGCATCGCGTCTGACGGTCCACTGGTGAATAGACGTGATAAAAATTATAGAGCCAGTGCGCTGTTTCTTGATCATTGACCGAGTGATACAGCGCGTCAAATACATTGGCCCGAAAACATTCGTTGCAAACGTCTTCTGCCACTCACCAATGTCCATATCCACAACCGAGCGGGTCTCATTACCCACCCCGACATTGTTGGCAAGTACATCTACCAGGATGTTCTCTTTCTGCAGAGTTTCACAGAGGCTGTCGATCGCGTCATTTTGAGAGAGGTCGCAGTGGTAGCCCTTCGTCCAGCCCGGATACCGCGCCATGTTCTTCCCCAGACTTGCTAGCGCCTCGTCGTCTATGTCCACGATAACGACGTTAGCGCCCTGCCTGGCCGACTCGACGGCAATTCCCCGACCGATGTTACTGGCGCCTCCGGTCACCAACACGGTACGTCCCTCAAGGAGGTTACAATCAGTCGGCGAGTCCGGGGATGGGCCAGGGACGTGCATCTTTTTGCGGGATTTCTTCAGCTTGGAGAATACTCTGGCGAAACGGCGTCTGTATCGCATTCCTTCATCTCGTTTCTTACGCTGGCGAAGCCAGCCTAGCATTATGCCGCACGGAAAAGTTATGCGGATCTGCGACACGATTCCGCCACTTTTGATTTCAGCGCGGTCTCTAAGCCTCCAGATTCTGCGATTCTGCTGCGGAAGATCAGGGAAGCCGGTTAGCCGCCTCTTCAGTCCATTCCAATGGTTTCGCAGGATTCAACAGTGGAACCACGCGACAAAGAGATCAATCCGATAAAAGCGTGGTTGGAATAAAAAAAATAGAAATTGAATGGCCTGACGAGTTTTGCATCAAGAAACAGGAGTTTGCTTTCTTATCTGCATTGACTGTCTCGCCCCCTGATTTTCACGCGAAATCCGCAGCCGAGGAACGGGCTCCCGCATTGTCCAGCCGGTTCCAAGCACGTGTAGATCGAAGCAGCGTAAAGCGCGTGGGCAGCGAAGACAATGACCGATTTTGCGGCGTTCCCGCTTTCCCAATGGGTCCACACGGGCGACCGAAGTGAGTCCGGGACCGGTCGAAACGCCGGGAATCCTGGATTACTGAACCGCTCCAGTCCGTTATCTGAGCTCAGCAGTCCTGGGCGCCGAGCCAGGCTGGATCCGAGTAATGCTGTTTCCAGACGTTAGGATCTGGATCTTCGACAGTCAGGTCACGACCCAAACCGAATGTCGCCGGCTCAGCGGCTCAGATGTCAAGAATTTTTGCACTGGTACTCCGACAAGGTTGTATTGATGAGTTCAGCGTTACTGTGGTGTTTCGCAACAAGGCACAGCACGCAGGCAATGGCCATAGTCCTTGTCAAGTG
>JBDLIF010000252.1:0-4583 GCA_039714955.1 Pseudomonadota bacterium
AGGGCGATGGGGATAGGTTGGCGAAACCCTCGGTGGCATGGATGCCGCCGTGGAGCGTACATGGACGTATTTACAGCGTGTTTCGGCAGCCTATCCCCAGCGCCGAGGCCCAGCTGAGAGATGGGGCTAATCACCTCAAAATTTGGCCAATTTTTCATCATCGTTGCTACTGATTCCATTCTGTCTCCAGACAATCCTCAGCAGGGTATGCTTGAAGCTGCGTTGATGGCGTAACAGGCCAGCTAATAAGGCAGATGGAGCCCTCAATAACCGGAACAGGTTGTAGGTCAGAGCGCGGAGAGGGAGACAGGCCTATCTTTGTAGCCCCAATATACAATCCTGTGCAATCCTGAGAATACATCACTTAATCACTATCGTGGTGCTGTCCTCCTTGCACTAATGGTTTATTCGCTACCATGTTGATTGGTAAGCGCCACCATCGAAGCCTTCTCAATGTAGGGAAAGGTAGCGTCCCCATATCTTTCCATATCTCCCATATCTCGGCCCCCCACTCAACTGTCGTCTTTAGCTTCAGAGAGCTGAGGGGTAATGGATATTTACCCCAGAGTACTTGCCCTTCGCCAATTTCACCATCATTGTCGCAACCGTTTCGGCTTGAATTGGGCGTAGGCGCCGCATGGGGCCGACAAGCAGCGGCATCGCGATTTTAGCCAGCGGCTTGATCATCTCCTCGTTTAAACGGGGCTGAGTGCGTGATCCCAACAGCATCGACGGCCGTAGAATGTGCACGCTGTGAAAGGGTAGCTGTCGAACCGCCTCCTCCGCACGGCCCTTGATACGGCTGTAGAAAATCGGGGAATGGAGATTGGCGCCAACTGCTGAAATCAGCAGAAATTGCCGGACATTCCTCGCTGCGGCCAATTCGGCTACTTTTTTTACGTAACCACAATCCACTTTCTCGAAGGCGTCCCGAGAGCCTGCCGCTTTGAGTGTCGTTCCGAGACAGCAGAACAGGGTATCGACTTCGAACAAAGCGCTCTGCTCAGTGAGCCTGTCAAACTGGGTCAGGTGTTCGACAAGTTTTACATGAGTGCGCTCGAGCGGCCGGCGGGTCAGTACCACGACCCGTTTGACTTCGTCCTCCTCCAGTAAACGAGTGAGGCATAAGCTTCCAATCAAGCCAGATGCTCCTATGAGCATGGCTCTTTGTCCTATCATTGATCTATAACCCGGCGATACCGAACATCATCTCAAGAAATTTAATCCTTTTTTAGTTTGGAATCCAGTGGCTGACTAAGTTGTAGGGAAGCGATTGGGCGGTACACAATTGATGATCCGTCGTGCAGCAATGCAGGGTGCAGATATGCAGATCGATACCGACAACCTCAGGGGCTATAGCGCGGACGACCTAGCGAAGGCAAAACGTACGATCGGCGCTGAATTACAGCGTCACCTTGAGCGACTCACGAGCGTCTTCGACCTGCATGTTCCGAAGAAGCGAAGGATGCGCAGTGGACACATAGTGGTCATGGTAAAAAGGAGGGATAGCTAACTTATTGATTGGTAGAGGTGAGAGGGTGAGTCCGGACCGTTTGTCCAGTGGACAAACGCAGCCGGACGAACGACTGGCAGGGAAGCCAGGCCGGACCACCGCTACAGGGAAGTATTTCAGAGATATTCTCGAAGAATTGATGAAGTTGGTCGGGGTGAGAGGATTTGAACCTCCGGCCCCTGCCTCCCGAAGACAGTGCTCTACCAAGCTGAGCTACACCCCGAAATGGTTCCGGCTGGCTGCCGGGCTTTGCCTGAAGGGGCGGGATCCCTTCACAAAGAGGCGGTGATGATAATGGAATCCCCGCCTTGATTCAATTCGCTCGGGCGACCGAAAAATCGGCCAGGCCGGCCAGGGCCTCTCGATAGGGCGAGGCTGGGATGATTTCCAAGGCGGCTTTTGCCATCTCGGCCTCGGCTCGCGCCAGTTGTTCCGTGTATTCGATGGCATCGCTTCCGCGAATCGTCTCCATGACAAAATCGATCTCGTCGAGACCACCCTTCTCAATGATGGCCTGCAGGCGCTTGCGCTGGTTTTCATCCGCCGTTTTCATGGCCTGGATCAGGGGCAGGGTGGGTTTGCCCTCGGCCAGGTCGTCGCCGATGTTCTTGCCGATATCCTCGTTGGAGGAGTTGTAGTCCAGCGCATCGTCGACCAGCTGGAAGGCGATACCCAGGTGCAGACCATAGTCGGACATGGCCTGTTCCTGCTCTGGCGGGGCTCCGCAGATGACCCCGCCGAGCCGGGCGCCGGCCTCGAACAGGGTGGCGGTCTTGCGCTTGATGACCTCCATGTAGTCATGCTCGGTGGCCTCGGGGTTATGCACGTTCAGCAGCTGCAGTACCTCACCCTCGGCGATGCGGTTGGTGGCATGGGAGAGGATATCCATGACCCGCATCTGTCCCACGTCCACCATCATTTCAAACGATCGGGAGTAGAGAAAATCCCCCACCAGCACGCTGGCCTCGTTGCCCCATACCGCATTTGCGGTCTCACGGTTACGCCTCAGCTCCGAGGCATCGACCACGTCGTCGTGCAGCAGGGTGGCGGTGTGGATGAACTCGATGATGGCCGCCAGGTCGATCTGTTTCTGCTCAGCATAACCGCAGGCGCGGGCGGCCAGCAGCACGATCATCGGGCGCAGGCGCTTGCCACCGCTGTTGACGATGTAGGCGCCGATCTGGTTGATCAAAACCACGTCGGATTGCAGGCGCTTCAGGATGAGCTGATCCACCTCCTGCATGTCGGCGGAGATCAGTTCGCGAATGTGGGAAATATCCATGAGTACAAAGTATTTAAAACCAACCGCATGCTAGGAGCGGGAGGTGTGAGTGTCAAGTGACATGGCTGGGCCTGGTTCCTCAAAGTAGTTTTTCAGCGTTGGCAGTGAGTGCAAAAATAGCTGGAACGCTGGCCGATGACCTTCTGCCTGATAGACGAACTGCATTTTGGGCAGGGCTCGCCGACCTTGCCGTAGACCCGCAGTTGCTGAGCAAAATAGCCGGGTCGGCCATCCTCCTGCTGGAAGTCCCGCAGGGTGGTGCCTCCCTCTTCTATGGCCTGCCTGAGAACCTCAACGATTGCCCTGGCCAGCTTATTGTAACGGGCCAGGGCAATGCGATTGCTCGGGCGACTGGGATGGATGCCGGCGCGGAACAGGGCCTCGTTGGCATAGATGTTTCCCACCCCGACCAGGATCTTGCTGTCCATGATCAGGTTCTTGATCGCCACCCGGCGTTGTTTGCCCTGCCGCTGCAGATAAGCACCATCCAATACATTATCCAGGGGTTCGGGGCCGAGATCCTTCAGCAGGGGATGGTTGCTGGGTGCATCCGACGTCCAGAGGATGGCGCCAAAACGGCGGGGGTCACGCAGCCGCAGGACCGCGCCATTGGCAAAGGCCAGATCGAAATGATCATGCTTCCGCGCCGGTGTCTCCGACCCCAGGATGCGCAGGCTGCCGGACATGCCGAGATGGATGATCAGACTGCCGGTCCGGAATGTCAGCAGCAGATATTTTCCCCGCCGCCCCACCGCCTGCAATCTCTGCCCGGGGAGGATCTCGGTAAGCTCCAGGGGCACCGGCCAGCGCAACCGCGGCTGGCGGATTACCACCCCGACGACCATCTCTCCCGCGATGTGGGGGGAGATGCCCCGGCGGGTGGTTTCGACCTCAGGCAGTTCCGGCATCACTCTTCCTGCTGATAAGTACTGGCCGGGGCGGTGAGGTGGTGCTGGAAGCCATCCCCGATGAGATGGATGCTGTCGCCCAGCCGCACATAGCGCCAGCCATTGAGCGGATCAGTGTTGCCGAAGCCGAGTTCCAGGTCATTGAGACGGAGTCGAATGGCCGGGGGTGTCAGGCCGAATTCCTCCAAGCGTTCCAGCGGGGCGGGGAAGCGGCGCAGACTGGGGGTGGTGCAGATCCCCAGCAGTTGTTCGATACGTTGCGCATTGGCGGGTGCCTGCTTCAGTCGCCATTCTCCCGCCTGCCTGTGGAGCCGGATCTCCCGGCCTGTTGTGTCGCTGATATGGATCCTGTCGATCTGTTCTGGCAGCAGAGGCGTCAGGGGTGGCAAGGGGATTGGCTGCAGCCACCAGACCAGCAGGGCCAGGAGCAGGATCAGTCCGGACAGCAGCAGATTTAGCAGGATACGCCGACTCATTTAGGTTCAAGCCCGATTCCTGCGCCAGCTGATGATGCCGCCCGTGATCAACAACAGCAGGGGCATGACGATCAGAACACCCAGGCCGATGATGCCTTTTGCCAGGGAAGAGAGCCGCAGCTCCCGGTCCAGTATTTCCCTGGCGGGGATGCCGAGCATTTGATCATCCGCTGTCAGCCAGCGGACCAGGGCCAGGCCCAGATCCAGGTTACCCGCATTGGCGAGATAGCTATTGGAGAGGAAGTCCCCGTCCCCGATCACCAGCACCCGCTGTTCGTGCTCCGGTTCGCCACGGCTCAGGGCATAGCCGATGAACAATGGGCCGGCCTGTTCTTCGAGATCTGGATTGCGTGCGCTTTCACCTCTCAGCGGGCCGGTCTCGCTCCAGGAACGCGCCAGGGTCT
>JBDLIF010000253.1:0-4575 GCA_039714955.1 Pseudomonadota bacterium
AGCTGTTGAAGGCGCTGGAAGAGAGCGATGAGAAGGGTGGCGGGTGGCGTTTTTTCTACATCCAGGACCAATAGACCGAAAAATCCACGTTCACGGGTGAAATTTCCGAGTTAGCCTGATCAGGCGGCCCTTGACAGGGTCACATTCTCCGGCAGTTCCAGCTCAACGCTGATCGGCAGATGGTCGGAGTGGGCGTAGTTCAGTACCTCCGCCTTGGCCAGTCGCAGGCTGGGGGAGGTCAGAATATGGTCCAGTTTACGGTTCGGCCGCCAACTGGGGAAGGTCATCGTTTCACAGGCAGTCTGTTGCAGGTCGGTCTTGTCCAGCAACCAGCGAAACTCCCGGGAACCGCACTCGCAGTTGAAATCACCCATCATCACCAGATGCGAGTAGTGTGACACCAGTTCGCTCACATAGGAGAGCTGACGGAGCCTGGCGCGGCGCCCCAGGGCCAGATGCATGATACAGATACCGAGTGGCTTCTCACTGGTCTGAAACTCCATCAACATGGCGCCCCGCCCCGGCAGTCCCGGCAGCTTGTGCTCAACGATGGCGCTGGGCAGTACCCGGCTGAGAACGCCATTGCTGTGCTGGGCAAGTTTGCCAAGCTTGCGGTTTACCTGTTTGAACCAGTAGGGAAAACCGGCCTGATTGGCAAGATACTCAGTCTGATCGATAAAACCGCTACGCAGACTGCCCGAATCCACCTCCTGAAGTCCAACCAGGTCGAACCCCTTCAACAGATGGGCAATCTGATCCAGATTCTGCAGTTGATCCCGATGGGGAAGCAGGCTTTTCCAGCTATGGGTAACATACTCGCGATAGCGGCGGGTATCCGCCCCGGCCTGGATGTTATAGCTGAGAATACGCAATCGGTGCGCATCGGCGTTGGCCAATCCAAAATGCTTGATCTCTCTATTCATCACTACTGCCTAATAGATGTTTAAATGTCTTCCCCTATGTTACGGCAACTGCCGTGCGCGGCTTGAGTAGATCCGCACATTTTATCCGAAATGAGCAGAGGCGGCCAACTGGCCACCTCCACCCTATACCCTGCGACCCAATAAGCTTATTTATCAAGCCCTTGTATGTATTGGGCAACCGCGGTCATTTCGGCATCACTCATGCGGGCTACCACCCCCTGCATCATCTTGTTGGCATCATTGACACGGGCGCCATCCCGGAAATCCTTCAACGCCTTTTCGACGTATGCGGCATGCTGGCCCGCCAAGGCCGGGAAATTGGCCTGTGGATTACCTGATCCGGCCGGCCCATGACAGGCCATGCAGGCAGCCACACCGGTAGTTGAATTACCCGCACGATAGAGCTTTTCACCGGCCTCCACTTGATCGGCCGCCGCGCTACCGCCCTTTTTTGCCTGGCTGGCGAAATAAGCCGCCAGATCAGCCATGTCCTGCTCGTTGAGTGGTGCGACCATGCCGATCATGGTTGCATCGGTGCGCGCGCCCGACTTGAAATCCTTGAGCTGCTTCTCGATATATTTCGGATGCTGCCCGGCAAGCTTTGGCCAGATCGGATTGACGGGACTGTTGCCGTCCGGACCATGACAGGCCATACAGGCCACTGATTTGGTCTTACCCGCGTCTGCATTACCCGCGGCCTGAATACCACTTGCTGACAGTGCAAGCACGATTGAAGCAGTTACTAACCATTTATTCATGATGAATTCCGCTGTGTTATTGCTGAATAATTCAGGTTAAATTTTCTATCCAGGCACTGTCGCCGGAGGTTGCAGAAACCCCAGCCACGAGACCTATAAATCCCAAAAAAAGCTGCGGAACTATAGCAGAATATCCTAATAAAGGTCAAAATGGGGTTGCCCAGTCACCAAATCAACGAAAGATTATCCATCAGTCAATTTCAACCCGGACCAGCACTCCTTGTAAGGTGATAAATCATGGACAACTCGATCGTCAAACGCTGCTTCGCCACGGTTTACACCCCCAGCCAGCGCCGTAAACGCTTTCCCGAAAACTGCGTTAGCGTACTGGCGTCCGCCGAAGAGGCCATCGCGGCGGCAAAGCAGGCAAAAGACACCCACCCCGCCAAGGTCATGGGTCCTTCCCGCTCATCGGAAGGGCTCAGGCTCTACTATCTGATCGAATGGCTTGATTGACTATTCAGACAGGATTATTCCAGCCTAAGCTTTTTCATCTCCGCGCGGATGGCCAGGGTATCCAGGGTTTCATAGTCCGCCCGGCTGAAGGTGGTGATACCGCCAGCGAGCTCATGCCAGGCAAAACCATTGGTCCAGGGCGAGTGGGGGCAACTGCCCTGGGTCTTACGGGGCAGACAGTAGAGCCTGCCGGGCAGGTAGATCAGATTGTAGCTGACCTCCCGCTTATGCAAATCATCCAGCCGCTCCCAGGCCTGAGTGGCGGATGTATACACTTCACAGTCAGCTGGATAATCCCTCGCACCCCCATTATGTCGCCAGCGGCCTGAGATCAACGGCAAAGGGTACTCACGGATGAACAGCTGAAAGTGGAGATGGTTGACGGATGCATAGGCGCCATAGCTGTTATAGGCAAATCCCACACCGGGAAGCCCCCTGCCCATCATCTCGGTCAAGGCCCAGATGTAGAGGTGATAAGGGTGGGAGAGAAACTGGGGTTCCCGTGAACGCCGCTCAGGCACCAACAATCCGTGCAAGGGAGAGAAGGGAAACTTGTTGTAGAGCAGCTCCACCTCCAAACCCCGCAACTCCCCGGCCCAAAAGACCTCTTTTCGCAGAAAGGACTTGTTGAAGTGAAATCCGTCAGGTTTGAAGGGTTGGTGTATGCCACTGACCGAGACCTCCGCCATGCGGGCGGGACGGAAGGCCCGGATGTGGTTGAATTGCAGCTCCCATTCGGCCTCCTGGCGAAATTCGGTCAACTGCACGCCGGCGAAACCGATCGCCATCAGCTTTAAGAACACCACTTGATCATCTGGTGCGCCGGTCATCTCACGGCCATTGCCCAGAGCCTCGCGGCAGGCATCGGATAATTGCTCAAAGCGTTGCTTGAGCAACCGCTTTAACTGGTCGAATATCTCCCCATCGAAGCTGGCATTGGCATGGGCAAGAATATAGACGCCCAGGCCGGGCTGTCCGAGCAGTTCCCGCAGCCCCGACACGAAGGCCGCGCGAAAGGTTTCCGTGGAGGTGAATGGAGAGGGTAACATCGAGAGATCCGCGGCTGGAAGCCTGGACCAGCGGCCCGCCCGGTATGCGCAGGCCACCTGCCTGGCCCATCAGACCATGGGTCTAATGATGCTCCATATGCTCATGTCCCGCGGGCTCCATGTGATCACTATGGTCCATCTTTTTCATGTGCATCTGCAACTTACGTACTGGCGCGCTAACAGCGGCTTTTGAACCATCTTCAAAGAGCAGATTGAGTGGAATATCCTCTCCCGGAGTCAATGTCTGCTGGAGTCCGATCAGCATGATATGCAGCCCACCCGGCTGCAGGCCGGTCATCTTGCCCGCCGGCAGCTCGATCTTCTCCACCTGGCGCATGCGCATCATGCCATCCACCATGGTATGGGTATGTAACTCCACAACCTTGGCCACCGGACTCTCCGCCCCCACCAGTGCATGATCCTGGCTATCGCCATTGTGCAGCATCATGAATGAGGCGGAATTGGGTTGTCCCGGGGGGACCGCACGCACATAGGGGGCTTTTACCTCCACCCGGTCCGCCGCCGGTTGGGCCAGGGCCAATCCAGCAAAGCCCAAAAGGACGGCAGCCAAAAAGGTTGAAACGCTTTTGTTGAGCATAACTATCTCCGGCAAAAAAAGGGCCGACGGGGGTACCATCGGCCCTTCAGGATTCATCCGTTGTTACGAAAATACCCTAATCGAATTGAATCAGTGCTAATTTACTGAGCGCTGAGCCAATCGGCGATAGCTTTTGCCTCTTCCGCGGAAACCATGGCCATGATCCCTTTCATGGCCGCGGTCTGGCCGTTATTACGCGCGCCACTCTTGATATCCATCATCTGATTGTAGGCATAATCGGCATTCTGACCGGCCAGTTTCGGGTAGGCCGGCATGATCGGGGTCTTGGCATCTTGACCATGACAGGAGAAGCAGGTCTTGGACTTGTAGAGTGCGGCACCATCAGCGGCAACGGCTGAACCCATCACACCCAGGGAGAGAACAGCACTGACAGCCAACATCAAACCTTTCATCTTCATCATAGGGATTAACCTCTATTACTTGTGTTAAAAAACTGTTGCATGAGAAGAGTCTAGAACCACCCCTTCCCCATTCGGGCCAAGGATTATATTACCATAAACTGAATTTTACACGTTTCTTACAGACTCATTTCATATAACTTCACATTCGATTAGTGTTTGCCCGGAAAGTTGCATCTGGATTCAGGCCCGAAGGACGGGATCAGTGGCTGCCCCCCTTATCCGCCATATGGGAAAGGTAGAGGGCCAGACCCAGCAGGGCGATACCGCCGGCAAACTGAAGCAGCTCCAGCGCCGTGGTAAACTTCATCCCCAGGGCAAACTCGAAGTAGCGCACCACCAGGATCATCATCACCACCTTGGCCAGGCGGC
>JBDLIF010000254.1:0-4561 GCA_039714955.1 Pseudomonadota bacterium
CTCCTGCTTGGCGCGGAATCCTCCCCGTCCAACATTTCGTCTAGTTCGTCGATTGGATTGTCTCCACGATCAGCTGGGGCTGAATCAACCCTCTGAATTCATTCACATCGAGCCGGTATGCCAGATGTACCTGCTCGGGCAACACGCCAGGCTCCGCCTGATTGAAGGCGATGGCCTCGATTGAAACGTCACTGCCGAGTGGGTTCAGCCGAAGCTTCAGGTGCCTTTCACCCACTACCCGCTGGTGCGCCACGCGAAATCTGCCATCGAAGAGCGGCTCCGGAAACCCCTGCCCCCAGGGGCCGCCAAAGCGCAGTTGCTGGGCCAGTTCCAGCCCCAGCTCTTCAGGCTGCAACGCTCCGTCCGAGAACAGCTTACCCTCGAGCGCGGCGCTATCGAGCTGGCGTGCCGCCGCCTGCTCAAAAGCCTGCTTGAAGGCAGCAAAGTTCTCCTCCCGCAGGCTCAGTCCGGCAGCCATGGCATGCCCGCCGAACCGCTCGAGCAGGCCGCTATGCCGCGAGGCGATCAGATCCAGCAGGTCGCGCATATGCAGACCCGGTATGGAACGCGCCGAGCCTTTGAGCATACCATTCCCTCCGTCCGCGAAGGCGATGACCGGCCGATGATACTGCTCCCGGATGCGGGAGGCCAGAATCCCGATCACCCCCTGGTGCCACGCCTCACGGTAGAGGCAGAGACCGGCGGGCAGTTCTCTCGCGGCCTCGAGATGCAGGCGCTGCAGGGCCTCCATCGCCTGCTCCTTCATCTCCTGTTCGATCTCCCGCCGGGTCCGGTTGAGTCGATCCAACTCCTGGGCCAGCTGGCGGGCGGTGACATCATCCTCCGTCAACAGACACTCGATACCCACCCCCATATCCTCCAAACGGCCAGCCGCGTTCAGACGGGGCCCTACCGCGAACCCCATGTCGGCAGCCACCACCCGATGCAGGGAACGGCCAGACTGCTCCAACAGGGCCTGTATGCCTGGGCGACAACGCCCAGCCCTTATGCGGCGCAGACCCTGCTCCACCAAAATGCGGTTATTGTGGTCCAATGGCACCAGGTCCGCCACGGTACCCAGGGCCACCAGATCGAGCCACTCGCTCATATTGGGCTCCGTCAGCCCGTTGGTCTCGAACCATCCGGAGGCACGCAGTCTGCTGCGCAGCGCGGCCAGGACATAGAAGATCACCCCGACACCCGCCAGATTTTTGCTGGGAAAGGCGTCGTCCGGTTGATTGGGATTGACGATGACCGCCGCGGCCGGCAGTTGTGCCGCTGGCAGATGGTGGTCGGTTACCAGCACCGGAATTTCCAAGGCATTGGCCCGTTCGACCCCCGCGAGACTGGCAATGCCATTATCCACCGTAACGATCAGGTCCGGATGTTGCCGGGCCGCCAGGTCGACAATCTCCACCGTCAGACCATAGCCATACTCAAACCGGTTGGGCACCAAATAGGAGAGCCGGCGGCCGCCAAAGGCCCGCAAGGCCAGCATAGCCAGCGCCGTGCTGGTTGCTCCGTCGCAGTCATAGTCCCCCAGGATCAAGATATGTCCATCCTGCTCCAGCATCCGCTGCAACAGCAGAGCCGCCTCCTCGATCCCCTGGAGTTGATCGGCTGGTATCAACCGTCTCAGGTTCTGCTCCAGATCTTCCGCGGCATGGATGCCTCTGGCCTGATAGATTCGCTGCAACACCGGATGAAGATCGCTTGGGAGTTTATGCGTATTCCCGGGTAGTGGACGACGGGTTATTTTCAATGGTGACCAGTTCAAAGCTCAGCTAAACGCAATTGTCTCTCATTCCGCGAAGGGCGCTTCATCGTCAAACAGCAGTTCCTCTTCGATTGGCGGCTCCCCATCGTAGACCTTGTTCCTGCGCACCTGCAGGTAGGTTTCCCTGACAAAGGCATAGGGATCTACCGCCGCCTCCTCCAGTACATCGGTGGTCTCTATCAGGTCAGCCCGGGTATCGATATAATTGAGGACCAGGAGCGCCCAATAGATGCCCTCGCTGGTGTAGTAGACCGGATTGACATAGACATCGCCCAGCAGGCCGATGAAGTCGCGGAGGTTGCTTGGCCCTAATACCGGGATGACCAGATAGGGTGAGTCTCCGACCCCCCAATAACCCAGGGTCTGTCCCAGGTCCTCCTTATAGCTCTTCAGGCCAATTTCCGACGCCACGTCGACAAATCCCAACAGGCCGATGGTTGAGTTGATGGAAAGCCGACCCACGTCAGACAAGGCTTTGACAGGTTTGACCTGAAGCAGGTTATTTACGGCGGAATTGAAGTCCGCCAGATTAGCGAGGAAATTACTGATTCCCCTGTCCACCGGATCCGGCAACACCCTGCGATATCCCTCGGCTACCGGTTTGGCGATGGTCTTGTCGAAATCCCGGTTGAACTTATCGGTTCCACGATTCATCGACTCAAGCGGATCGCCAATGAACCCATCAGGCACACTGGCACAGCCGGAGAGGCCGACGATCAGCAGGCCACAGACAAACAGTCTGAGCAATAGATTTATCCTTATCATCACCAGTTGCCGGGCCTGGTTGAATAGTTACAAGGGAAGATCACTAGTGCTCCGTCAAGGTTCATTACTTGGGGCGCTATCCTATCAATTAAATCAAATCACTGGATAGAACTACATTCGTCTAAAGGGAAACAGTGACCGAGTTATCAGGCTTAGGATAGTTCGTCAGGTGAACCTGAGAAAAATAATTACTGTCGTAAATGTCTGCCTGATCAAGGATAATTCTCTTCCAATGAACGATATAAGCTATAACCCTAAAATTGCTAAGCGTTTTCGTGGCTATCTACCGGTTGTTGTAGATGTGGAAACCGGCGGTTTCGACGCTAAACAGGATGCTCTGTTGGAAATTGCCGCCACCACGATCTGGATGGATGAAGCGGGCTTATTGCAACTGGGTGAGACCCACGCCACTCATGTTGAGCCTTTCCCGAATGCCCGCATCGACCCCAAGGCGCTGGAGTTTAACGGCATCGACCCAAATCACCCCTTTCGCCTGGCGCTGCCCGAGAAAGAGGCATTGCAGAAGCTTTTCACCCCGATCAGAAAAACGGTAAAGATCAGCGGTTGCAAGCGGGCGATCCTGGTGGGCCACAACGCCTTCTTCGATCTTGGATTTCTCAATGCAGCCGTGGAAAGGTGTGGAATCAAGCGCAACCCCTTTCACCCTTTCAGTACCTTCGACACCGTATCACTGGCCGGATTGGCCTATGGACAGACCGTATTGGCCAGAGCGGCAAAATGCGCTGGCCTGGGATGGGACGGCAGTGAAGCCCATTCGGCCATCTACGACACTGAACAGACCGCCAGGCTTTTCTGCGCCATCGTAAACCGCTGGCAGACCCAGAGCCCAAACAATCCCTGGGATGACCCTGCTCCTGAAACCTCATAAGTCACCAACCACCCGCAGAGCGGGGGGGCTTGAGGAAAGCCCCTAAAAGGGGCTATGGGTTCCGTGCTCGTGCTCGTGCTCGTGCTCGTGCTCGTGAACGATATTAACAGCGTGTCTCAAAACGTAATCTCCCTCTCCGCTCCCCGTTTGAACTCCGAAACTTGAGTTAAAAGGCCTGCCTCACGGCCGAATGCTGCCGCCCTCCCCTCCTGAGACCACGGAGACACGATTTCGCCCATTCGCCTTGGCATCATAGAGTGCCCTGTCGGCATTTTTTATTATTTCCTCAACCGAAGTTCCCGGTTCGGGTATCTGGCTCGAGACACCGAGGCTGATGGTCAACCAGGCAGCGCTCAGTCCATCGGCATGGGGAATCTCTGCCTCCAAGGTCGACTTGCGTAGATCTTCCGCAATCTCCTTACCACCAGCCAGAGAGGTATTGGGTAGAATGATACAGAACTCCTCACCGCCATAGCGTGCAACCAGGTCCCCGGCCCGATTGACTGAACCCTGAAATATTTTAGCCACCTTGCGTAACACATCGTCCCCGGCAAGGTGGCCAAATTGATCGTTGTAGCGTTTGAAATAATCGATATCGATCATGATGATCGTGAGTGGCTGTTTCTCTCTTGCCGCCCGCTTGACCTCCTGATCAAGCACCTGATTCAGGTAACGCCGGTTGGCCAGTCCGGTCAAACCATCCTGATTGGCTATCTGTTGGGCCTTTTCGGTCTCCCATGCGAGTTCCGCCGTAACGGTGATCAGTTCCTTGCGCATGGCCACTATGCGCTCCATGGCCATCAGTTTGGCTTCCAGAACCTCCTTGTCTATGGGTTTATAGAGATAGTCGTCGCCACCGGCTTTGATACCGCTGACGAAGGCCTCTATTGCAGTATTGCCGCTGAGAAACAGGATTGGCCGCCATTCCATTTCCATGGAACGTATCCGCTTTACCGTGGCGTATCCATCCATTCCCGGCATGCGCACATCGACCAGTAGCAGATCAGGATCTTCCTCCTTGAACAGCTGGATCGCCTGTTCTCCATCTTCCGCCAGGATTATCTCGTGCCCCATGGATAGAAGGTAGCGCCGGATAATCAACCGGTCCGCAAGATTGTCTTCCGCGATTA
>JBDLIF010000255.1:0-4553 GCA_039714955.1 Pseudomonadota bacterium
ACGAAAGGGCGATGGGGATAGGTTGGCGAAACCCTCGGTGGCATGGATGCCGCCGTGGAGCGTACATGGACGTATTTACAGCGTGTTTCGGCAGCCTATTCCCACCGCCGAGGCCCAGCTGAGAGATGGGGCTAATCACCTATTTTTATGGTTGGGTTCAACGCTATGTCTTAAGCTGTGTGTGGGCAGCAGAGTCCCGGAAAATTATATCTGCCTACGATATCGGTCATAACGCCCCCGGTAACCCTCTCCCGCAAGATAGGCTGGTACCTCGGCCTCGATTCCCTGTGGTTGTATACCCAGTGCCTCCAAACCATTCTGTTGACAGGTGCTGTCGGTCTGCAGGGAGAGGTAGTTGTCCATGGAGAAGGGTTTGCCTGGCAGGTAGCCGAGCGCCTGGGCCTGCAGGCGGGAGGGGAGATCGCCCAAGCCCAGAATCAGTCGCCGGATACCCAGGGTCCGGGCCGTATAGCTTACCAGTTCCTTGAGGGTGTAGATGTTCGGTCCACAGAGGTCGAAATGTTTTCCGAAGGTGCTCCTGTCATCCAGTGAGCGGGCAAAGGCCTCTGCTACATCCCCCACATAGACGGGGGCAAAGCGGGAGTCGGGGCAGGCCAGGGGAAAGACCACCGGGGAGAGCCTTAACAGGCCGGCAAACCGGTTGAAGAAGCTGTCGCCTGGACCGAATATGACCGAGGGTCGGAAACTGGTGACGGCAAGAGAGGCGCTGCCATGGGTATGCGCTCGGTTTTCCCCCTCGCCCTTACTGCGCAGGTAGAGACTGGAACCCCTGGCCTCGTCGGCGTGCAGGGCGCTCATGTGCAGCAGACGTGGTACTCTCGCGGTACGGCAGGCTTCCACTACCAGATCCACCAGTTCAACGTGCAGCCGGCGGAATGTCTGTTGGTCGTTCTCGTTGAGAATGCCAATCAGATTGATGACCGCGTCGCAACCGGCGAACCGGTCCGCCAGCGAGTGAATATCAAACAGATCGGCGCTGACCAGTTGTATGCCCGGATTCACCGCCAGCTCACGCTGGCGCTGCGGTTGGCGGGTTATAATGCGAGAGGTGATACCGCGGCTGCTCAGGCGGCTGGCCAGATGGCTTCCGACAAAACCACTTCCACCCAGAATACAGACCCTGCTTGTTGTCATCCTGATGAACCTCTTATTAACTTCTTTGGCTGAATGGGATTGTGAACATGATCTCCTTGATAAACAACATTTATTCCTACTGAGAATATAGACATCATCTATCAATGGATACACTTTTCCTCTCTCTCGGTCCCTCCACGCTATGCTTGTTTCTGTCGCTAGGCGCCCTGGTGGGCGTCATTGCCGGCCTATTCGGTGTGGGTGGGGGGTTGCTTATCGTTCCGGCCCTGATCTGGGGCCTGCCTCCGGTGGGTGTGAACCCGCAGCACGCCACCCATATCGCGGTCGGGACCTCACTGGCCACGATTGTGCTGACCTCGATTGCGGCAATCCGCGCGCATCAAAAGCGGGGCGCCGTGCTCTGGCGGGAGGTGGGGCTGCTGACCCCTGGAATCCTGCTGGGGGCCTGGCTGGGAGGTATCCTCGCCGGTGGCCTGGAGGGCGCTAGGCTGCAGTTGATCTATGGCCTGTTTGCTAGCTTGGTGGGTCTGCATCTGTTCTTCGGGAGCAAGGCGAAGATGCACGGCTTTAACCCTGGACGCTGGCTGATGGGCTTGGCTGGGGGATTGATTGGTCTTGTTTCAGCACTGGTGGGGATTGGTGGCGGTACCATGACGGTACCCTTGCTGCATGCCAGCGGCGTGGAGATGCGCAAGGCCGTGGCGACCTCCAGTGCCTGTGGGTTGCCAATTGCCCTGGCGGGGGCCCTGAGCTTTATTTTCGTCGGCTGGGGTCTGGAGGGGTTGCCGGCCGGCAGCAGCGGTTATGTCTACTGGCCGGTGGTATTGAGCATTGTGCTCACCAGCAGCCTGTTCGCACCGCTTGGGGCGACCCTGGCCCATCGCCTGCCCGGTGATCAGCTGAAACGGGTGTTCGCTGTATTTTTACTCTGTATCGGTGGCAGTCTGCTGCTTGGGTAGTTGCGCTGCCTGCCTGGAGAAGATGGCGTAAGGGGGAATGGGTATGGGTAGTTGCCGGAACAGCAACAGGTGACCCTCCTCGCCCCTGAGCACCAGGCGGCCTTCGCTGAGGGCATACTCAAAGGCCTTTTCCGCTCCTGTCTCGGGATCGTGCATCACCAGCCAGTTATCTCTCACTGCATAGCGGCCATCCCGGAAATTGTCGGCATTCGCATAGATACGGAAATGGCCATACATCACCAGCACGATCTCTCCTCCCTGGCCCTGCCAGATGCCATCCATGGGGGATTGAGGTGGCGCCAGGCTCGGGATCAGCTGCTGTGCGCCTGTCGTTACGCCCGGTGCCTGCTGGACCATGCCCTGGGCCGCCTGTTGGCCACTCAGCAGGGTGGCAGGTGCCTGGGTGATGACACCCTGGAACTGTTGCTGTCCTGGCATGCCCGCACCGGGCATGGCGTACATCCCCCAGGGTGCGTAGTTCATCCCCTGCCAGCTGTTGAAAGGCTGGTAACCGCCAGATGACCAACGCTTGTTACGGTTGTGGTCCTGCGCCAGATTCCCCATGGCGTCCATCATCGAGAGCATCGCCTGGCTCATAAGTGACGAAGTCGCCGAACTGGCGGCCTGGGGCGAGCCATGGGCTGACCATAGCAGTGGGAGCAGGAGCAATATGCAGAGAGTTTTATTTTGAAATATCAACATGGTTGAAGCAGACGATGCGCGTGGCCGGGTAGAGTGGGTAAATGATAGATGATTAATTGCGAAAGAGTTCTTTTAGTACCCGGTTTTACTGATAATGCGATTGATTCCGATTCTTGATCTATGCTTGATGATAGGCTCAAGTGGCTGACTTCGGTCGCTAAGGAAAAAGATTCATATCATAACACTGTTAGGGACGACAAATAGCATGGAATCAGGGGTGTCAGGATGAAAAGAATCATCGTCGACAAGGCCAATCGTTACGATGAACCCCTATGTCTGATGATATTTTCCGTGCAGGGCGATGCGGCGATCGAGTATGAGCATGGTCGTCAGGCCCTGCAACAGGCGGATTTTGGCATTGTCCCTGAGGTGAGACTGCTGGTCAGGTGGTCTGACCTGATAGAGGGGGAGACAGTCGAGGACTTCATTGCCCGTGCCGAAGCGCAGGATGTGAAGTTGATCCTGACGCAGCATGTCAACCGGGAACTGGAAAATTCAAATTCACCGGTGTCTGCCTGAGGCATGCCTCGGCAATTGCTCCATTAACCCCTTCCTGACTTGCTGAATCTGTCAGGATTTGTGGCGGGGTGCACTAAAACTCCAAGATCACTTATACTAGCGCGCCGATCCGGTATTATGTCCGGGTTTTACGGGTTGGCCATTTTTTCGCAAATGATCGATAACTTACGACAAGCTATTAACTAATGGGTCTCTTTAGCCGATTTTTGACCGCCACTGTGCTGCTGTTGCTGGCTGTCATGTCGCAACAGGCAGCCGCGTTTGCGGTGAAGGATATCCGTATCGAGGGGCTGCAACGTATCTCCGCGGGTACGGTCTTCAACTATCTGCCGGTGAAGGTGGGTGATGAGGTGGATGCGGGCAACAGCGCCCACATCATCCGCACCCTGTTCAAAACAGGCTTCTTCAAGGATGTGAGGCTGGAAAGAGAGGGTGATGTGCTGGTGGTTTTCGTCAGGGAAAGGCCCGCCATCGCCGAGATCAATATTAGCCGCAACAAGGACCTGGATACTGAACCGCTGATGGCTGGTCTGAAGGATATCGGTCTGGCGGAAGGGCGGGTCTTCAAGCGGGCCATCCTGGAACAGGTCGAACAGGAGCTGAACCGGCAATATTTCTCCCGGGGTAAATACGGCGTACGGATTGTCTCCACGGTCTCCCCCCTGGAACGTAACCGGGTGGCGCTGGATATCGAGATCTCCGAGGGGTTGACGGCCCGGATCAAGCAGATCAATATCATCGGCAACCAGGCCTTCGATGATGACGAACTGCTGGATGAGTTTCAGTTGGGGGTACCCGCCTGGTATGAGTTTTTCTCCAGCAAGGACAAATACTCTAAACAGGCCCTCTCAGGCGATCTCGAGAAACTGAGGTCATACTATCTCGATCGGGGATTTGTCGACTTCAAGATAGATTCCACCCAGGTCTCCATTACCCCGGATAAAAAGGATATCTATATCACCGTCGTATTATCGGAGGGTGAGGTCTTTACCCTGAGCGATATCAAGCTGGCGGGAGATCTGGAGCTGTCACAGCAGGAACTCTTCCCGTTGATCCACTTGCGGCGGGGGCAAGTGTTTTCCCGCAAGCAGGTGACCGCCAGTGCGGAACGGTTGACCAGCCGTTACTCTGACGCCGGTTATGCCTTTGCCAATATCAACAGTATCCCCGATATCGACCAGGAGAAGCGCCAGGTCACGATCACCTTTTTCGTGGATCCGGGCAAACGGGTCTATGTACGACGGATCAACATAAGCG
>JBDLIF010000256.1:0-4528 GCA_039714955.1 Pseudomonadota bacterium
AGGGCCTGCCAACCCAGGAACGACTGGCATTTGCCATGGCCAGCTACAATGCGGGTTATGGCAATGTCTTAAAAGCCTTCCGGCGTGCCCAGGGTAAGGAGGGAGAGGTAAAGCAGTGGAAACAGGTTGCCCCCTATGCGCCCAGTGAGACCCGTCGCTATGTCCGGCGTATCAAGGGGTTGATGGAGACGGATCAGTAGCTGCCGAATTAGCTCGGCTCAGCCCGGATTAACCGCCATGGCTGCAAATTCACCCCCATTGGGGTAAAGTGACGCCGCTTGGAATTTTCAGGGTTGAGGCCTAGGGCCTCAACCGGCGTCCAGGGCCGGTTTCCTCGGCTCTGGTGACTAACACAGCAGGAGAGAGAATCATGGCTCGTCAATCCGATAAGATCGCACCGTCCATCCTGTCGGCGGATTTCGCCAAACTGGGTGAGGAAGTGGATAAAGTGCTGGCGTCTGGCGCTGAGATCGTTCATTTCGACGTAATGGACAATCACTATGTGCCCAACCTGACCATCGGACCGCTGGTCTGTGAGGCCTTGCGCAAGCATGGGGTGACTGCCGACATTGATGTGCACATGATGGTCAAACCGGTGGATCGTATCATCCCGGATTTCGCCAAGGCCGGTGCTACCTACATCACCTTCCATCCGGAGGCCTCCGAACACGTCGACCGCAGTCTGCAGCTGATCCGCGGTGAGGGCTGCAAGTCAGGTCTGGTGTTCAATCCGGCTACACCGCTTTCACACCTTGACTACGTCTTGGATAAGGTAGACATGATCCTGCTGATGTCGGTGAACCCGGGTTTTGGGGGGCAGAGTTTTATTCCCGCCACGATGGACAAGCTGCGTGCCTGTCGCAAACTGATCGATGATTCAGGCCTGGATATCCGCCTGGAGATCGATGGGGGCGTGAAGGTTGATAATATCGGCGAGATCAAGGCCGCGGGTGCCGACACCTTCGTGGCCGGGTCCGGCATCTTCGGCTTTCCCGAGGACGGCGATGCCAATCGTTATGACACCATCGTCGGCAAGATGCTGGCGGAGTTGGCCAAGGTTTAAACCTAGAAACCGCAGTTGACAGCTCCATTACTGATAGTAAGAAGTTGATATAATGCTTATTTGTTTCAATATGCTTGCTCACCCACCGGGTGAATCGCGCTACGGGCTGAATAGCACGCCCACAGCGGCGCATAGCGGCGTTGCAACTCCTTGGAATAGAATCACTATTCCGCGTCGTTGCGCCTTGCTCTGCACCCCCGTGGACACACTCTTCAACCCGTCCAACCGCGGTTTCTAGGTTAAAGCTAACTTATCGCTTTGAGTCGGCAGGGGTGACTTCGGTTGCCCTTGTTGCTTTTTTACTGGGTAGAAAAGGGTTATGAGTCTTAAGAAACCTGAAATGATCCTCATCGATGTGGATGGCACCCTGGTGGACAGTGTCCCCGACCTGGCCTATTGCGTGGATGAGATGATGCAGCGGCTGCAGCGCCCCGTCCATGGTGAGGATAAGGTGCGCAACTGGGTGGGCAATGGGGTTGAACGCCTGGTACGGCGGGCCCTGATCGGTCAGCTGGACGGCGAGCCGGACGAGGCGGATTTCGCCAAGGCCTATCCAATCTTCCTCGAGCTCTATGCGGAGAACACCTCCAAGCGGTCGTTGCTCTACCCCGGGATTCGTGAAGGCCTGGACTACCTGAAGGCGTCAGGCTACAGGCTGGGCTGTGTGACCAACAAGGCGGCGCAGTTTACCATTCCCTTGCTGAAAGAGCTGGGTGCCTTTGACGATTTCGAGATCGTTATCTCCGGCGATAGCCTGCCAAGGAAAAAGCCGGATCCGCTACCCCTGCTGCATGGTGCTGACTATTTTTCCGTCCAGCCAGCCAATGCCCTGATGATCGGTGACTCGAAAAGTGACGTGAAAGCGGCCCGGGCAGCGGGGTTCCAGATTGTCTGCATGAGCTATGGCTACAATCACGGCGAGGATATCCGCAACTATCATCCGGATGCAGTCATCGATTCGCTGGTGGAGATCCAGGAGCTGCTGGAAGAGGCGTTTGCGCCAGGGTAGGTTTTTAGCTTATCGTAAGCGCATTGTCCTACATGCAACGATAAGAACGATGTATCTGCTTTCACCCAACATGGCATTGAAAACCGGCACGCGATGGCGTTGGTGATTTCACCCATTCCGTCTGTTGTCGATATGTCTGTTGCGTGGAGAGGAACATGAACCCCCAAGAATTCGCTAACCTGGCAGCCCAGGGTTTTAACCGCATACCCGTTGTTTGCGAGGTCCTTGCCGACCTTGAAACCCCTTTGAGTGTCTATCTGAAGCTGGCGAACAAGCCCTATTCCTATCTGTTCGAGTCGGTCCATGGTGGCGAGAAGTGGGGCCGTTACTCCATTATCGGCCTGCCCTGCGAGACGTTTGTCAGGGTCAGCGGTCTTCAGGTGGAAGTGGTGACCAGCGGCCAGCTGGTCGAGTCACATCAGGTGGATGATCCGCTGGCGTGGATCGAGCAGTTTCAGCAGCGTTACAAGGCCTTCGAGTTGGATGGGTTGCCCCGCTTTCATGGCGGTCTGGTGGGTTATTTCGGTTATGACATCATCCGCTACATCGAGCCGCGGCTGGCGCAGTGTCCCAACCCTGACCTGCTGAATACCCCGGACATCCTGCTGATGGTCTCCGATGAACTGGTGGTGTTCGACAATCTCACCGGTCGCATGTTCGTGGTGGTTCACGTCGATCCCACATCAGGCGGTACCCTGGATTCGGCCAACAAGAGGATTCGCCAACTGGTTCAGGCCATGAAACAGGTGGCCCCTAGCGGGACGTACAGCTCCAGTCGCCGGGTGGATGAAGCAGACTTCGTCTCCGGCTTTACCGAGGCGGGCTTCAAGCAGGCGGTGGAGCGGATCAAAGAGTACATCCTGGAAGGCGACTGTATGCAGGTGGTGATCTCCCAGCGGTTGTCGATCCCGTTTGGGGCCCCGCCGCTGGATCTCTACCGGGCGCTGCGAGGATTGAATCCCTCACCTTACATGTACTGCCTGAATCTCGGGGATTTCCATGTGGTCGGTTCCTCGCCGGAGATCCTGACCCGGCTCGAGGATGGGGTGGTGACGGTGCGGCCGATCGCCGGGACCCGCCGCCGCGGCTACACCGACGAGGAGGATCGTGCGCTGGAGGCGGAGCTGCTGGCCGACCCGAAAGAGCTGGCGGAGCACCTGATGCTCATCGACCTGGGGCGCAACGACACCGGCCGGGTGGCGAAAGTGGGCAGTGTCGAGCTGACCGACAGGATGATCGTGGAACGCTACTCCCATGTCATGCATATCGTCTCCAATGTTACCGGAGAGCTGCGGGATGGCATGACCGCTATCGATGTATTGAGAGCGACCTTTCCGGCGGGGACCGTGAGCGGTGCGCCGAAGATTCGCGCCATGGAGATCATCGACGAGCTGGAGCCGGTGAAACGGGGTGTCTACTCCGGTGCGGTGGGCTATCTCTCCTGGAACGGCAACATGGATACCGCCATCGCTATCCGCACCGCGGTTATCAAGGACCGGACCCTGCATATCCAGGCGGGGGCCGGCGTAGTGGCCGACTCGCTTCCTGAACTGGAGTGGAAAGAGACCATGAACAAGGGGCGGGCCATCTTCCGCGCCGTGGCCATGGCCGAGGCGGGCATCGACCGCCATCCCTGCGATCAAGGGGGTGAGTAGTCATGCTGTTGATGATCGATAACTACGACTCCTTCACCTACAACCTGGTGCAGTATCTGGGCGAACTGGGCGCCGATGTGCGGGTCTATCGCAACGATGAGATTGGCCTCGCGGAGATCGAAGCGCTGTGGCCGGAGCAGATCGTCATTTCACCGGGACCCTGTACACCCAATGAGGCGGGCATCTCGGTGGAGGCAATCAAGCACTTTGCCGGGCGTATCCCCCTATTGGGCGTTTGTCTCGGCCATCAGTCCATCGGCCAGGCCTTCGGCGGCCGGATTGTACATGCCCGCGAGGTGATGCACGGCAAGACTTCACCCATCTACCATGGCGATACCGGCGTCTTTGCTGGGTTGGAAAACCCTTTCGAGGCGACCCGCTACCACTCGTTGGTGATCGAGCACTCCAGTCTGCCCGATTGTCTGGAGGTTACGGCCTGGACGGAACGGGATGGAGCGGTGGACGAGATCATGGGTGTGCGGCATAAGGCGTCGAATGTGCAGGGGGTACAGTTTCACCCTGAATCGATCCTGACCCAGCAGGGCCACGATTTGCTGCGGAATTTCATCGAAGGGCGATGACGGATGAACAACACTTGCAATCAGAGTGATTAACACGCATCCCATGGCTGGAATGTGGTGCTGAAAAAAAAGAGGGCTAACCATGCAGATGCAACAGGCGATTAACCAGGTGCTGTCTCATCAGGATCTCGACAGCGATGAGATGACCAGCGTGATGCGCACCATCATGACCGGCGGCGCCACCCAGGCGCAGATCGGTGGCTTCCTGATCGGCTTGCGC
>JBDLIF010000257.1:0-4522 GCA_039714955.1 Pseudomonadota bacterium
TGCTGCAGCTGATCAACTCCGGTCGTAAAAAGGTGGCGGTGCCCTCCACGGTGCACTGTGACCATCTCATCCAATCGGACCAGGGGGCCAGCGCGGACCTGCCGGTGGCCATGCAGCAGAACAAGGAGGTCTATGACTTCCTGCAGTCGGTCTCCGACAAGTTCGGCATCGGTTTCTGGAAACCCGGCGCCGGCATCATCCATCAGGTGGTGCTGGAGAACTACGCCTTCCCCGGCGGCATGATCATCGGCACCGACTCCCATACGGTGAACGCGGGTGGTCTGGGCATGATCGCCATCGGCGTGGGCGGCGCGGATGCGGTGGACGTGATGGCCGGCATGGCCTGGGAGCTGAAGATGCCCAAGCTGATCGGCGTCAAGCTCACAGGCCGGATGAGCGGCTGGACCTCAGCCAAGGACGTGATCCTCAAGTTGGCGGGCCTGCTCACCACCAAGGGCGGCACCAACGCCATCGTGGAGTATTTCGGCGACGGTGCCGACTCGCTCTCCTGCACCGGCAAGGGCACCATCTGTAACATGGGCGCCGAGATCGGCGCCACCACCTCGGTATTCGCCTACGATGAGAAGATGGCCAGCTATCTGAAAGAGACCGGCCGTGGCGAAGTGGCGGAAGCCGCTGACCGGATCAAGCAGCACCTGCAGGCGGACAGCGAGGTCCATGCCGATCCCGAGCAGTACTACGACCAGGTCATCGAGATCGATCTCTCCACCCTGGAGCCCTATATCAACGGCCCCTTCACCCCGGACGCGGCCCACCCCATCTCCGAGTTCGCCCAGGCGGTGAAGGAGAAGGGCTACCCGGAGAAACTGGAGGTGGGCCTGATCGGTTCCTGCACCAACTCCTCCTACGAGGACATCACCCGTGCCGCCTCCCTGGCCCAGCAGGCCATAGACAAGAAGCTGGAGGTGAAGGCGGAGTATATCGTCACCCCCGGTTCCGAGCTGATCCGTCACACCTGTGAGCGTGACGGGGTGTTCGACAAGTTCACCGCCATCGGCGGCGTGGTGATGGCCAACGCCTGCGGCGCCTGCATCGGCCAGTGGAAACGTCACAATACCGATCCGGAGAAGAAGAACTCCATCATCACCTCCTTCAACCGCAACTTCGCCAAGCGCAACGACGGCAACCCCAATACCCACGGTTTCGTCGCCTCACCCGAGATCGTCACCGCCCTGACCATCGCCGGCAGCATGACCTTCAATCCGCTCACCGACACCCTGATCAACAAGGAGGGCGAAGCGGTGAAGCTGGATGAACCCCAGGGCATGGAACTGCCGGCCAAGGGCTTCGCGGTGGAAGACGCTGGCTATCTGGCACCCTCCGACAACGGTGAGGCTGTCGAGATAGTGGTCTCCCCTGATTCCAAGCGGCTGCAACTGCTCACCCCTTTCACTCCCTGGGACGGAGAGGATTACACCGGCATGCCGCTGCTGATCAAGGCCCGGGGCAAGTGCACCACCGACCACATCTCCATGGCCGGACCCTGGCTGAAGTTCCGTGGTCATCTGGACAACATCTCCGACAATCTGCTGATGGGCGCGGTGAACAGCTTCAATGGCGAGAGCAACTCGGTAAAGAACCTGCTGAGCGGCGAATACGACAAGGTCTCCGCCGTGGCGCGCGCCTACAAGGCCAGCGGTCTGAAGTCCATTGTCATCGCCGAAGAGAACTATGGAGAGGGCTCCTCCCGGGAGCATGCCGCCATGGAGCCGAGGCATCTGAACGTGGGGGCGGTGATCGTGAAGTCCTTCGCCCGCATCCATGAGACCAACCTGAAGAAACAGGGCATGCTGGGTCTCACCTTCGCCGATCCTGCCGACTACGACAAGATCCAGGAGGATGATCGCATCGATGTCACCGGTCTGGGAGAGTTTGCCCCGGGCAGACCCTTCCAGGTGAAGGTCACCCACCAGGATGGCAGCACGGATGAGTTCCAGGCCAACCACACCTACAACGACCTGCAGATCGAATGGTTCAAGGCCGGCGGCGCGCTGAATCTGATCTCCAAGGAACTCCATGGTTAATCCCTATTCAGCCAAATAAAGCTGTGATCCAGTTGTCCCCTCCCCCTCAGGGGGAGGGTTAGGGTGGGGGGGCAAATAACCTAATCCCCCCTCCTAACCTCCCCCCTCCAGGGGGAGGAATCCTGCAGCTGAACTTTGCACCTTCCAGCAAAAATCCAGAGAAAACCATGAGCACATCCAATTCCAAGATCATCTATACAGAGACCGATGAGGCCCCTGCTTTAGCTACTTATTCGCTGCTGCCGATCATCGAGGCCTTCACAAAGGCCGCCGGCGTTGCCGTCGAGACACGGGACATCTCACTGACCGGACGCATCATCGCCAACTTCCCGGAGAAACTGACGGCGGAGCAAAGGCAGAGCGATGCCCTGGCTGAACTTGGCGAACTGGCCAAGACCCCGCAGGCCAACATCATCAAGCTGCCCAACATCAGTGCCTCGATCCCGCAACTACAGGCCGCGATCAAGGAGCTGCAGGCGCAGGGATACGACCTTCCGGACTACCCGGAAGAGCCGCAAACCGATACCGAAAAGGCGATCAAGGCCCGCTTTGCCAAGGTCCTGGGCAGCGCGGTCAACCCGGTGTTGCGAGAAGGCAACTCCGATCGCCGGGTGGCGGGACCGGTAAAGGAGTATGCCAAGCAACATCCCCACTCCATGGGCGCCTGGAGCGCGGATTCAAAGTCACATGTCGCGTCTATGAGTGATGGTGATTTCTACGCCAGTGAACAATCCGCGGTTATCTCTGATGCTGGCGATGTGAAAATCGAACTCATTGGAATGGATGGGCAGACCTCGGTGTTGAAGGAGAAGACTCCCGTACTGGCCGGCGAGGTCATCGATGCAGCGGTGATGAGTCGAACAGCCCTGCGTACCTTCTTCGAGCAAGAGATCGCGGATGCCAAAGAGAAGGAAGTACTGCTGTCGCTGCATCTCAAGGCCACCATGATGAAGGTCTCTGACCCCATTATGTTCGGTCATGCGGTTAGGGTCTATTACAAGGATCTCTTTGAAAAACATGCTGCCCTGTTCGCCGAGCTGGGCGTAGACCCCAACAATGGCCTGGGCGATGTCTATACCAAGATCAGCAGCCTGCCGGAGGCCCAGAGAGCGGAGATAGAAGCGGACGTTCAGGCCGTCTATAAAGATCACCCCGAACTGGCCATGGTGGATTCGGACAAGGGCATCACCAATCTGCATGTCCCGAGCAATGTGATCATCGATGCCTCCATGCCCGCCGCACTGCGTACCTCCGGCCGGATGTGGGGCCCGGATGGCAAGTTGCATGACATGAAGGCGATGATTCCCGATCGCTGTTACGGTGGCATCTATCAGGAGACCATAGACTTCTGTAAAGCACATGGCGCCTTTGATGTCACCAGCATGGGCAATGTCAGCAACGTCGGCCTGATGGCGCAGAAGGCGGAGGAGTACGGCTCCCATGACAAGACCTTTGAGATCCCGGCAAACGGAACCGTGCGGGTCGTCGATGCAGCAGGCCAGACACTGCTTGAGCATAGCGTAGAGACCGGTGATATCTGGCGTATGTGTCAGACCAAGGACCTGCCGATCCAGGACTGGGTCAAGCTGGCGGTCAAGCGGGCGAGACTGACCGGTAATCCCGCCATCTTCTGGCTGGACATAAATCGCGCCCATGATGCCAATCTGATCGAAAAGGTTGAGCGTTATCTGCGGGATCACGACACCAGCGGTCTGGACATCCGGATCCTGTCACCGGTCGAGGCTATCCGCGCCACGCTGCAACGGGTCAAAGCGGGCCAGGACAGCATTTCGGTGACCGGCAATGTATTGCGTGACTATCTGACAGACCTCTTCCCAATCCTGGAACTGGGTACCAGTGCAAAGATGCTCTCCATCGTACCCCTGCTGGCCGGTGGCGGTCTGTTCGAGACCGGCGCCGGCGGCTCGGCACCCAAACATGTGCAGCAGTTCCAGACGGAAGGTCATCTGCGTTGGGATTCACTGGGTGAGTTTCTGGCGCTTGCGGTCTCCCTGGAAGACCTGGCGCAGAAAAGCGGCAACCAGAAGACCCAAATCCTGGCCGAGGCTTTAGATCAGGCCAACGGAAAATTCCTCAACAGCAACAAGTCACCCTCCCGTAAGGTAAATGAACTGGATACCCGTGGCAGCCATTTCTACCTGGCCCTCTACTGGGCCCAGGCCTTGGCTGGGCAGGCTAAGGACCAGGAACTGCGGGCTCAATTTTCCCCGCTGGCGCAGCAACTTGCTGAGCATGAAGCAGAGATCCTGGACGAACTCAATGCCGCCCAGGGAAAAGCGGTTGATATCGGCGGGTACTATCATTCAGATAAAGTGTTGACGGCAAAGGCCATGCGTCCCAGTGCAACATTCAATGCAGCACTGGCTACTGTTTGATTTCGTCACTAATAGCTGCAAATGATCGCGTGAAGCCGTCGTGGTGCTACCCCCTCTCCCTTAGAAGGGAGAGGGACGGGG
>JBDLIF010000258.1:0-4511 GCA_039714955.1 Pseudomonadota bacterium
TTGCTGTGGACATGTACCGAACGGGCAACCAATTCCTTACCGGTGCCGCTCTCACCATGGATCAGAACGGTGATATCGTTTGGCGCCACCACCTTGATCAGTTCTCGCACCTGCTCCAGCGCAACGCTGGAACCCACCAGGGATGAACTGCTGCGGTTGTTCCTTTGCAGCTGTTTTTTACAGAACTGATGGTCTTTGCGCAACGCGGCGGTGTCGAGCACCCGCTGGATGGTCAGTGATAGGGTGTCAAGACTGATCGGTTTTAGCAGATAGTCGGATGCCCCCGCTTTGATCGCCGCCACGGCATCACGCACGGAGCCAAATGCGGTCAGCACGACTACCGGATAACTTTCCGCCAGAGACTCGATGTAATCCGAGCTGTTGGCATCGGGCAGCTTAGCATCGGTGAGAACCATGGCGGGTTCATGTTTCTCCAGGTACTTTTGGGCCTCACCCCAAGAGTTGATGCCATTGGCCTGGTAACCCAGTTGGCTGAGATGTTGCGTAATGAGCTGATTGAGAACGGCATCATCCTCTATCACGAGAATAGTTGGCTTCATTATCTCCCCCTCAGCTCATGGCCGGCATCGGGCAGATTGACGGTAAACAGGCTGCCAACGGAAAACCGGCTCTCTACCTGGATGGTTCCGCCGTATTTCTCAATGATTGCGAGGCTGATTGAAAGCCCGAGTCCGGTACCCTTGGCAGCGTCGGCCCGGCGACTGAAAAAGGGGTCGAAAATATAGGGCAGATCCTTATCAAGTATGCCTGCTCCGGTATCCTTGAATTGGATGCTGACATGGCAATCCTCAAGCCGGGTGGATACTGTAAGCTCTCCCCCGGCAGGCATGGCGTGAAAGGCATTTTGCGCCAGATTGAGCGCCACCATGCGTAATTCACTCTCTCCCGCCAGCACCCGCAGCAGGCCTGAATCGAACTCTTCCAAGATCTGAATGTTGTTTTCCTCAGCCTGCCAGCTGAGCAGGCTCAAGGTTTCATGCAAGGCAGCATTGATATCCACCAGCTCGAGTGACTCGGAAGGCAGGGCGCCCAGTTTGAGCAACTTGCCTGTGATCTGGATGCACTCGTTGATCTCCTGATCCACCAGCCTGAGGTTGCTGTTGATGGTCTCTGGGCAACTGCCACAGGTACTCAGTGCCTTTTCAGTGGCATCCAGCGCCAGCTTGACAGAGGCCAGGGGATTGTGGATCTCGTGGGCCACACCGGTAGCCAGACGTCCCAGTTCTGACAGCCGCTGTTCCTGTGAATATCTGACCTCCTTGGTCAGGTCTCGAATCGATTCTACGACCAGGGTTTGTGCTTGACCCTGGATCGTGGCAGTCATGGGGGCGGCAAAGATTTCAACATCCAGTACGCCACCGTCCTTACGCTGGTGACGGTGCAGTACTTTGGTGGAGGTCTGCTTCTTCATGATCTCGTAGACCGGGCAGCTGGTCAGTGTCGGTGGACAGGGCTTGTCGGTAGCGTGAGTGATCAAATAACAGGGTTGGCCAACGCCTGTCTCGTCTGCCATGGCCAGTTGTTCACGATAGGCCCTGTTGGTGAGCAATACTTTGAACTCTTTGTCGATGATACGCACGCCGTCTGGGATAGCATCTACCAGGGACTGTAAAAAGTGCCTCTGCTCATCCAGTTCCTGTAGTTTGGCCTGCAGTTTGGTTGCCATGTAGTTGAAAGTCTTGCCCAGTTTGGCGAACTCATCCTGCCCTTGCAGGGAAACCCGGTCGGTCAATCTACCTTGGGTCAACGCTTCACTGCTCCTTGTGAGGTGACCGACCGGCTTGAGGATGTAATGGCGAATGAACCACCAGCCGCCGGTCAGGTTCAGGATGACGATCAGAGCACCTGCACCCATCAGCAACAGGGTTGTGTTTTGGACCTTATTGCGCAGTGGTGCTGCATCATAATCGACATAGAGAATGCCATTGATTGGGTTCTTGCTGATCGGCCCATGACACTCTGTACAGGGCAGCTTGTTGTGGACGGGGTTGATACTGCGCAGCACCTCTCGACCCTGATGGTTTTCGATAAACTGGGTTGCGCTCAAATGCCCCGTGTAGTGCGTTGCCAGCCGGCGGCCGATACGTTCCTCTGTGCTGGCAAAACGTATTTGACCTTTTGGGTTGGTGATGAAAACAGAGACTATGCCCTCTTGTTGTCCGAGTTTCTTCACCATCTCACTCAATCCGGGCAGATCCCGCTTGAGCATGGCATTTTCCAGGGACGTTTGCAGGAGGTTGTTGACCTGCCAGGCGGTACTGGCCCGTTCATCGGCCAGTTCCGTTTGGTAGAGTTGGATGTACAGCAACAAAAACACCAGTGAACTGATCAGAAGGCCTGCGGCAGTGCCAATGATGAACTTCCTGTTCAGACTATTCGCTATCCAATTCATGGTCATCAAGAAGTCAGGTTAGATTTTATTGCGGACACTCTTTATGCCTGATTGTAATCCCCTCAATTATTATTTATCTGACAATTTGTCAGGTTACGCATCTCCTGTCTCTGCTGAATAGTGCCTTACATCCTGATATCAGGGGCTTGGCGTCAGTTTTGCATATCCCCCTGTTTCAAGATCGGTTCAAATCTATCACCTTGAGGGGGAGTTTCTGTGAAAAGGGAAAAATCGTTCAACCACGCGCTGAAAATAATAGGTCTGGGAGGGGTGTTGGCCCTGTCGAATCCTGCTCATGCCACGGCTGACATCGGGCTTTCCGAAAGTCTGCGTCAATCGCTGGAAGCACAGGGCTGGCAGGCGGAGGAGGCGGATGACGGGAGTCTAATCTATCGCAAGTCATCTGTTTCGGTTAAACAGGAGCCAGCGCAGCCGGCCATGAGAACCCTGGGGGGCGAGGATCTGAAGCGTGCCCTGGAGGAGCGGGGCTGGCAGATGGAGTGGAGCTCCAGTGGCAGTCTGATCTTAAGGCCGGAACAAGGCTCGCAAAGCCAGCCAGACAAACCGACCGGATATGCCATGCCCATGACTGAAATGAAACCGGTCGATCGACTGCCGGAGCAGCCCGGTTTTGAGTACTGGCGGATTGAAAGACAGGATGATGGATCTCTCCATTTTCACCCGCTTGCGGAGGTCGCTGTGACATCAACCCACTCGCAGGAACCCTCTCTGGGACGTTGTGAGGGTGCCGAGGTCCGGCAGGCCGCCGTTCCCCTGCCGGTTGATCAATGGGTGGAAGCGAAGGCCCTGGCGCAGGGTTGGTTGAACAATGCGGGGCTTGATGACTCGCAGGTTGGCAGGATTCGCAAGGTGCTGGGTGTCTATCTGATCAGCCTAGTGGATCGTTCGCCGCCCTATCATCTCATGCACCAACTCGCCATTCGTGCTTCAGATGGGCGGGTGATACTCCTGGAATAAACCGCAGATTACACCTTTTGAAAATCTCACCCAGGCTGTTATTCCGCTGGCATCCGGGTCATGCGGACCCAGCCTGTTCTTCGACGCTCCCAACCCACCAGCCATGGACAGAGTTTAAGGTCAGCCTGACTCTTTGTCAGATTTTTCACAAAACTTTCATATCAACCCCTTGCGAGAGCGCTAAGCGAATGAAAATCATGGCAAATGAGTCAAGTTAAGCGAAGCCGAAAGCGGCAGCTGAAAGCGTTAATCAGTTCACAATGCATTTCTACCTGACCATTTGTCAGGAGTATTCAATAACAGGATCTCTTTCAATCTCATGGAGAAATAATTAAAACAATAAAAATCAACGCGATAGATCTATTTTTCTTACCTTGGCATGCCCATTGCCTTCCTGAGTGAATGGCGCCAGCCTGACCGACAGGCAGTGCTGGAGAAAATCATTTCAGGAGGGTGGGTCATGCGTGTTTCATTGTTGATTGCAGCGGGTTTGTGCATGCCGTTTGCAACATCTTCCGTTCTGGCGGAATACCCGATAGCAGGTGTTGAACCTTCTCAGCGTCCCCAAGGCGCCCCAATTATTGAATGGGTTCAGCACGACAAGAGTTGGTACCAATATGCCCTTACCGGCATTCAGCCCCCTTACCCGCCCAGCCTCTATTTTCTGGATAACCAGGGTTACTGGCATACCCCATTCAACCGACCCGGTATGACGGGACGGTATGACATACGTGGATGGCATCAGCCAATTTCTGTATCCCAATAACCGTCTTTTTCATCTCCTGCAACCAGTTGCACGGAGTAAAAAGTGGCCTTGTTTTGAGGCCAAATAGTCAACCAACCAAAAGTGAGGAAACAACATGAAAAAATTTCGAATGCCTAGCCTGAAAGGAGTTGTCAAAGCCCTGGGTCTTGCTGCGGCACTTGCCATTGCACCTTTGGCTTCGGCCAGCATGTATGGCATGAGCGGTATGGATGGGATGTCCGGCATGGGTGGTATGTCGGGCATGGGTGGTATGTCGGGCATGTCCGGAATGGGCGGCATGGGTGGTATGTCGGGCATGTCCGGAATGGGCGGCATGGGTGGTATGTCGGGCATGTCCGGAATGGGCGGCATGAG
>JBDLIF010000259.1:0-4486 GCA_039714955.1 Pseudomonadota bacterium
CACTTTCGGCATCTTCAGGGTCAGCCCCCCCTCTCCCAATCGCTCTCCATGATGTGACTCCATGGGCAGATGCAGCATCACCTCTTTATCTTGCGCATGGGCCTTATCGGCCTGTTCCCGGGCGAAGGGGGTATGGGGAAGGAAGGCATAGGTTAGCGGCCCGGGGAGCGCCAGCGCCGCCTCACCCGCGGATCTGTGGTTACCGAGATCATCGATGATCAGGGCTATTCTGGGTTTCGATGCTATGGCCCCGGGGAACTCGGCAGCCGTGATCATCGTACTAGAGAGTCCGATAAAACCAGCCAGCCAAGCCACTAACCACCTCGTCAGCATAAAATATGGTTTCTTGATTTAAGGCCAGCCCCTAGCTCGTGTCCATCCAGAAACTCCCCCTCCCACCGGGAGGGGGCTGGGGGGAGGGGAAGTAATGGCATGAAATTCAACGCCATATGATCGCCCCCACCCTAGCCCTCCCCCGCAGGGGGAGGGAATGACCTTGTTTCTGGACGAACACTAGCTCGCCTTTTGATGCTGAAAGATCACCAGGCCCTTGAGCAGATTAAGTGCCTCACCCAGCTCATAATCCTTGGCTGCCAGGGGGTCCTTTTCTTCATTCTTCTTCCCTGTCGATTCGGTCTGCTCTTCACCCTCTGCCTTTCCATTGCCGTTTTGCAGATGACCTGACAGATTGACCTCCTTGAGTGGCTTCACCTTTTTCTGTTCCGCCTGTGAGACCTTCACATCCTCCAGCTCGATATCCGGCTTGATGCCTTCCGCCTGAATCGAACGACCAGAGGGTGTGTAATAACGCGCCGTGGTCAGCTTCACGGCGGACCGCTTGGTCACCGGGATGATGGTCTGCACCGAGCCCTTGCCGAAGGTCTGTCTGCCCATGATCACCGCACGATGGTTGTCCTGCAGGGCTCCCGCGACGATTTCCGAAGCGGAAGCAGACCCCTCATTGACCAGCACGACGATGGGGGCACCCTCCAGCACATCGTCCGGGGCCGCTTCGAAACGCAGTTCCGAGTCCTCCTCGCGCCCTTCGGTGTAGACGATCAGGCCGGACTCCAGGAAGGCGTCACTGACCGAAACCGCCGCATTCAGTACCCCACCGGGATTGTTGCGCAGATCGAGAACCAGTCCCTTCAGTTCACCCTCTGCCTCATCATTCAGTCTATCCAGCGCCTTCAGCATGTCCTCAGTGGGATGGGATTGAAACTGGGAGATCCTGACATAGGCGAAATACTGCTCCAGCAACCGGCTCTTGACGCTGGTTACCTTGATGACGGCACGCACCACGTCGATCTTGATGGGCTTTTCCTCCCCTTCACGCACGATGGTGAGGCTGATTTTAGTGCCGGGTTTACCGCGCATCAGCTTTACCGCCTCGCTCAGGCTGATCCCTTTGACCGGCGTATCATCCAGACGCACAATCAGGTCGCCACTCATAATGCCCGCCCGCTGGGCCGGGGTATCGTCGATGGGCGCGATGACCTTGACGAATCCATCCTCCATTCCGACCTCGATACCGAGGCCACCGAACTCACCCTTGGTGCCCACCTGCAGGTCCTTGAATTCGTCGGCATCGAGATAGCTGGAGTGGGGATCCAAACCCGATACCATGCCACGAATCGCATTCTCGAGTAACTCCTTGTCCCCCACCGGCTCGACATAGTTGGACTTGATGCGGCCAAAGATTTCAGCAAAAACCCGCAGTTCCTCCAGAGGCAAGGCCTCTTCATTGCCCTCTTTGGCGAGCGTGACGCCTGACAACATCAAACCTGAGACAACAACCAGACAGGCATGCAAGACTGTCAGATGATGAAAAAGATGTTTCATTAAATTGTTCCTACAATTAAACCGCTTGGGTACGGCTCTCTTAATCGTGAATTAGCTAGCAATGTAGCTTGGCACCGCCCACCATCGAATGGATAGATCGAAAGGTATTAGCCCACCCAACCTGATTTTTCTGGGTACAGCAGCAAACGGCCAACCCTATTCCCTTTTGTACGCTTACACCAGCGTTTTGGATCTTCCGCTTCACCCTTGTGTCGTATGCCGAAATAGACCCCGGGTTCGCTGCGCCCACCGCTGTTTCCCACCTGAGCCACCACTTCACCCGGCTCAACCCATTCGCCCGTCTCTTTGAAGAGGCTCTGATTATGACCATAAAGGCTCATATAGCCCTCACCATGGTCAATAATCAACAACAAGCCAAAACCTCGCAGCCAATCGGCAAAGGCAACCCTGCCATGGTGAATCGCGCGTACCTCACGTCCTTCCGGAGCCGCAATCAATACGCCGTCCCAGCGTAACTTGCCAACCACTCTGGCGGAACCAAAGCTGGCCGCCACACGTCCCTTGGAGGGCCAGGGCAGCTTTCCCTTGCGGGTTTTGAACGGGTTGTCCGTCGCTGGATCCAACGGGATATCCGCTAACGCCTCCTGCAGCTTGACCAGCAGCGACTGTAGCTGTTTCTCGTCGGCCTTTAAACCCTTCAAGGCCTGTTCCTTGCCCTGCAGTTCACGGCTCAGCCCAGCAATAATCTTTTGCCTCTCCACCTGGGCCTGTTCCAATTGCGCCTTCTCCTGTTCCACTTTGGCATGGAGTTGCTGCAGACGCTGCTCCTCCTCGGAGATCTCCCGTTCGATCCGGGTCAGCTTGTTCAAGTTCCGACGGATCAGCTCCATCTGCGCCAGACGCGCCGCATTGAAGTAATCGTAATATACCATCATGCGACTGACTACGGCAGGATCCTGTTGATTCAATAGGATTTTAACCTTTTCCTGACGCCCCATGGCATAGGCGGCCAGAAGCTGGCTTTCCATGACCTGGCGATGTTTGTCAAGCTGCAGTCGCGCATCCGCCCGCTCCTGTTCAAGGGTTGCCAGACGCCGCTGCTGTCTCTTTAAGCTTTGCCCAATCACCCGCATGCGGCGGGTGATCAGGCCGATCTGTTTCTCAGTCTGGCCCAGTACGCTGTCATGCTCTTGCCGTCTGCTCTCAACGCTACTCAACTGCTTACGTAAATCCTCAATGCGGGACTTGACCCGCTCCAGCTCCCGCGCCTTCTGTTGTACTTTGTCAGGCTCAGCAGCCGTCAATGTACCTGGATAGAGACAACTCACCAGCAGTAAAAGTCCGACAAAACCGCTAAAGCGCCTCATTCCAGGAAATGGATCAATGGATGGCCCTTCATCTCCGGCGGCTGCTTTAGCCTCATCATTTTGAGCAGGGTAGGGGCGATATCACAGAGGGCCCCATTCTCCTCCAGATCCGCCTCCCGGCCCACATAGATCAGCGGTACCGGATTCTTGGTATGTGCCGTGTGAGGCTGGTGGTTTATATGATCCTCCATCTGCTCCGCATTGCCATGGTCAGCCGTGATCAGCATCTCGCCACCCACCCGGTGAAGGGCCTTTTTTACCCGGCCAAGACAGTAATCCACAATCTCGATCGCATGCACCGCCGCATCCATCTTACCGGTATGCCCCACCATGTCGGAATTGGCATAGTTGCAGATGATAGCATTGTATCTCCCCCCCTTGATTGCCTGGACCAGATGATCGGTAACCTCTTCCGCGCTCATCTCCGGTTTCAGGTCGTAAGTGGCCACCTTGGGAGATGGCACCAGGATGCGCTCTTCCCCTTCAAAGGGCTTCTCTCTGCCACCGTTGAAAAAAAAGGTGACGTGGGCGTATTTTTCCGTTTCCGCCAGGCGCAATTGCCGCATTCCCTGCTTGGACAGATACTCCCCAAAACCGTTACGTAGCCGCTCCGGTGGAAAGGCAATCGGGATATCAAAATCCTTGTTGTACTGGGTCAGGCTGACGAAGCTTCTCAGCTTGGGTACGCGCTTTCTATGAAATCCATCAAAATCCTCTTCCGTAATGGCTCGGGTCAACTGCCGGGCTCGGTCGGAACGATAGTTGAGAAAGAATATGACATCGCCATCCTCGATGGTTACCGGCGGCTCACCCTCGGCCAGGATGGCGGTGGCCTTCACGAACTCATCGCTCTCCCCTCTGGCATAGGCCGCTTCCAGTGCGGCACAGGCGCTTGGAGCCTGAAATTCACCCATGCCATTGACCAGCAGGTCATAGGCCTGCTCGATTCGATCCCAGCGGTGGTCTCGATCCATGGCAAAATAGCGTCCTACGATGCTGGCGATCCTGCCACGGCCCAACTCCTTGAAAACCTGGTTCATGGCGCGAATGGAACTATCCGCGCTTCTCGGTGGCGTATCCCGCCCATCCAGAAAGGCATGCACATAGACCCGTTCGGCCCCTCTCCCTACCGCCAACCTTGTCATAGCGTGGATATGCTCCTCGTGGCTATGCACCCCACCTGGGGACAGCAGGCCAAAGATATGCACCGCCTTGTCTCGCTTCACCGCCTCATCCACGGATTGGGTCAGGGTCTGGTTGGTGAAGAACGAGCCCGTCCGGATCGAACGGCTGACTCGGGTGAACTCCTGGTAGAC